>NZ_RZRK01000095.1:0-11440 GCF_003997835.1 Mesorhizobium sp. M7A.F.Ca.CA.004.12.1.1 | reverse complement strand
CTTCGGTGCCGGCCATGTCATCGACATCCTGCTCGGCCATGAAACCGAGAAGGTGCTTGCCAGGAACCACCAGAGGCTCACGAGTTTCGGCAGCGGTCTGGCGCACAAGAAGGATTTCTGGCTGTCGCTGATCCGGCAGCTCGTCGCAGGCGGGTTCCTGATGCCGGATCCGGCCGGTCATGGCGGCCTCGCCATCGCCGAAAAAGGCCATGCGCTTGGGCGTGGCGAGATGCCGTTCCATTATCGTGTCGAGGTGCGCAGCCGCGCCTTGCGCGGCAAGACGCGCTCCGGGCAGGATTTCGGGCAATCGGATGTGGACACCGGGCTGCTGGCCGCGCTGAAGACCTTGCGACTGCGGCTCGCCAAGGAGCGTCAGGTGCCGGCCTATGTGGTGTTTTCCGATCGCACCCTGATCGACATGGCCGAGCGCCGCCCGCACGACCTCGACGCCTTCGCTGAAGTGAATGGAGTTGGGGCGGCAAAGCTGAAGGAGTTCGGCCAGGTTTTTCTGAGTGCGATTGCCGAGCACCAATCCGATGGCTCGGCCTGAGGTCAGATCAGCGACTGGTCACGCGCTCTGAAGCATAGGGATCTTCGGAGAAGGCATCCGTTCCGAGAGCTTCTGTTCCGTCGCCGCCCATTCCTACATCGCCTATGCCCCCGACGAGACCGATCAGTTCAATGTTCTCTGGCCGGCCAGTCGACAGATCAGGTTGAGACCGAGGCGTTCATCGACTTCATGGCTGAGCATCTGCAACCGCAATAGGTGCCGCTGTCCGCTCATTCACCGCAGCGTCGACCCGCTGGGCGTCAGTCGCGCGATATGGATAGTCCCGTGAGAAGCGGAGCGTAGGCGGCGAGCCTGCGGGATATGAACTCCGTGAAGAGCCGCACGCGCTTCGTCTTGCGTGTCTCACCCTGGGTGAGAAGCCAGAGCGTTCCGTACATGTGCAGATCGGTGCCCGGCACCCTCACCAGCACGGGGTCGGCATCTCCGACGAAGCACGGCAGTGTCGTGATCCCGAGACCTTGCCGTACGGCAACGATCTGCGCCTCGGCGTCCGTGGTCCTGAATGGAACCCCCGTGGTGCGAACCTCACCCGCGTTGGCCCATTCCGGAATCCCATGAGCGCTTATGACGATCCACCGGATGGGATCAGCTGCGCCCGCACGCCACGCGGCCAGGCGATCGCGGGACATGTAAACGCCGCCGAACACCTCCGGTCCCTTCAGGCCGTGAAGATTGAGCGGCAGGGTTTTGCGGTCGTAGACGACGCGGATCGCCACGTCGGCCTCTCGGTTGGTCAGATTTGCCAGTTCGCCGGACGACAGGATTTCCATCTCGATGTCGCGATGCAGACTCGCGAAATCGGCGAAGTCCGGCATGAGCAGGTGTGTCGCGAGGGGGGGTGCCAGCGTCACCCGCAGAAGCCCGCGCACGCTCTGGTCGCGCCCGAAGACGCGCGTCTCCAGCTGGTGAGACGACGCTTCCATCTGGTTCGCGAGCTCGAGGACCTCCTCGCCCGCAGCCGTCAGGCGGTAGCCCGAAGGCAGCTTTTCGAACATTTGCGCCCCGAGGCGTTCCTCAAGCTGTGCGATGCGTCGCAGCACGGTCGAGTGATTCACCCCGAGCTGCGCGCCGGCAGCCCGCACCGAGCCTCCGCGTGCGACGGCTAGAAAGTAGCGAATGTCATCCCAGTCGATCATGGTGCAATCCGGCACCGCGCGGTGCGCCTTCCAAAGCCCGTATCTAGCACATCCTACAGCGGTAGGGGCGGGACATCATAGCTTATGTCGACAGGGGCGGCGCAATTCCGAATGGCGGACACGGATCGTCGCGGCGGGCGTCAGCCCTGAAAGCGGATCGATTTTGCACCACCGATGTGCGCGCTTCCGCACTCACCACCTGACCCCGACGGGCCCATCTAGAGGTCCTCGGGGCGTACCCCGAACGAGCAAAGACAGAAGCTGGAAGGATTGAGTCATGGGAAAACTGGACGGTAAGGTTGCGGTTATTACGGGTGGCGCCACCGGCATCGGCCGCGCCGCAGCGAAGCGCTTCATCGAGGAGGGCGCCTTCGTCTTCATCTTCGGCCGCCGGCAGGACGCGCTAGACGCCGCTGTGGCCGAACTCGGGCCCAATGCCCGCGCGGTGAAGGGCTCGGTCTCGGATGAGGCCGACCTCGATCGGCTCTATGCGGCGGTGAAGGCCGAGCGCGGAACCCTCGACATCATCTTCGCCAACGCCGGGGTGGGAAGCCTGCTTCCGCTCGGCAAGCTCACCGCCGAGCACATTGACGAAACCTTCAACACCAATGTGAAGGGTACGATTTTCACGGTCCAGAAGGCGCTGCCGCTGATGGGCGAGGGCGGTTCGATTATCCTGACCGGATCGAGCGCCGGCACCACGGGCGCGCCCGCATTCAGCGTCTATAGCGCGAGCAAGGCGGCCGTGCGCAACCTCGCGCGGACCTGGGCGGAAGACTTGAAAGGCACCGGCATCCGGGTAAACGTGCTGTCGCCCGGGCCGACGGCGACCGAACTCGCGAAGGCAGCGATAGGCGAGGAGGGCTTGAAGGCCTTCGCCTCGATGAATCCGCTTCAGCGGATGGCCGATCCAGCGGAGATCGGGGCGGCGGCTGCGTTTCTCGCGTCGCCCGACAGCAGCTTCATGACCGCCAGCGAGGTCGCCGTCGACGGGGGCTTGGCGCAAATCTGACCCGCTACGCCCCGCCGTTCATCCATTCGATATCCCGAGCCCGCAGGGCCTGGTAAACTGAAGGAGAATATACATGAGCTATGCAATTATCGGCTTCGGCAAGATCGGCCAGGCTCTTGCCAAGGCGTTTGCCCGCAACGGCATCGAAGTGTCCGTGGCAACCACGCGCGACCCGGAAAGCTTTGCATCAGCCGCGGCCGCGATCGGACCCACGATCATCCCGAAAACGCTGGCGGACGCGGTCAAGGCGGACATCATCTTTTTGGCTGTCCGCTTCGAATCGCACCCAGATGTCGCGAAGGCGCTGTCAAGCTGGGAAGGCAAGACGATCATCGACGCGACGAACGTGTTTCCAGTCTCCGAAGAACTGGACGGTCTGCCGTCCTCGGCCTTCGTCGCAAAGGCGTTCACCGGCGCCAAGCTCGTCAAAGGCTTCAATCACCTGATTGCGGCCACCCTGGCTGCCGATCCGATCGTCGAGGGCGGCCACCGGGTCGTCTTTCTTTCGAGCGACGACGAGGACGCGATCGCTCCCGTGGCGGTCTTGGCCAAACAACTCGGGTTCGCACCGGTCAAGCTGGGGAAGCTCAACGAGGGCGGCGCACTGGTGCACGCACGCGGCCGCACTTGGGGCCAGCTGATCTTCCAGGATCAGTTCAAGAAGGAGCAATAACGGATTTACCGTGCGCCGTCAGAGTGGCCGGTGTTCGACGCCGGCCACATCGTCAGCCGAGCGCGCAAAGCGACGCGCTTGAAAGCGGCTTACATTTGCCTGGGATCCTTCGGCCGGCAGGTGCCTGCCGCCCATGAATCGTAGTTGCAATAGCTGATGTCCCAGCCGGCATCGCGTCTTTTGGAAGTTACCTCACGACCGCCCGCGCGGATGGGTCCGAAGCCACCCCAACTGCCATCCGAGCCTTTGTAATTTCCCATGACGCGATAATTGCAGTTGTTTACGACGAAGTTGCCGTCCATCGACACGCATGCCGATGCGACAGTGGAAAGACCGAAGAAGGCCGTGCCGGCGACTGTGATGGCGAGAGAGGCTTTGCGCATAGTGGTCTCCTAACTGGCTGGGCGAACCAACCATTACGAGACCTTGGGCCGGGCCTCTTCCCCCATTTGGGCTAAACCGGCTGGCAAATTCACAGCGGCTGGCTGCGCTTGCGGACGCCATGTGCGGAGATGCCGAATGGCCTGCCCATCGCCGAAGCTTTACGGCCTCCGCGAAGGCCAGAGTGTCCTGGGTCGGGCGGCTCTTCCGCCGCCTCTCTACCAGATCCGCAAGGTTTACCGGAGGTTAACGGTAGACAATGAGCGGCCGCAACTGTGTCTCTTTCCGACCATTTCTTCAGTCCTGGTTCGGCCCAAAAGCCATACGTCAGGGAGGGTCACTTTTCAGGGGCAGGCCAGTTCCCCTCGACGGGCAGTGAGAGGCGGAATGTCGACCCGTTGATGTCGCTGGCGGCCAGTATGAGACCGCCGCCGTGCTGCCGGGCGATCTCGCGTGAAATGTAGAGCCCTAAACCGGAGCCGTTTACCAATTGGCCCGCGGCGCGATAGTACCTCATGAATATGAACTCGTGGTCGTCGGGCGCTACGCCAGAGCCCTGATCCACCACGTGTACAAACGCCACGCCCTGCTCAGTCGACAGCCGGATCGTCACAGAGCTGGTCACCGATGAGTATTTCAGGGCGTTCTGGATCAGATTTTGTATTACAATCTCCAGCAGGTTGCGGTCACCTTTCACAATCACTTCGTCGCCGTGAGTGAAGCTAACACGTCCGGCCGCAGCATCATCCAACCCCGCTTCGGCGGCGTGCAAAACCTCATTCAGGTCGAACATCTTGATCGTGGGAAGAGTTTTCTGCCCACCATTGAGCCGGTCGAAGGCTAGGACGTTTTCAATCAGCGATGACATCCTTTTGACGGTCTGGCGGATCCTTGTGGTGCGCAACTTGATATTGTCGGCGCTTTCACCTGCAGAAGATGACAGATTGTCGGCGGCGGCAGAGATGACGGCCAAGGGGCCGCGAAACTCATGAGATACCAAGGCCACAAAGTCCCGCTGCTGAGCCAGAGCATCGTTGGCGGTGTCCAGAGCCTGCCTGAGCTTGAGTTCAAGCTGGTGACGTCGATCCACTTCCACCTTGAGCGAGGCGTTTCTTTCCCCAAGCTCTGCGGTCCTTTCGCGCACCTTGACAGTCAGCTCCTGCTCGGCCAACCGCGACACTGCGATGACGCGATCCTTCTCCTCGCTCAAGCTGCGCTCGGCAAGCCGCGTTCTCTTTGCGACGGCTGCGCTGAGCAACGCCAGGTGAATCACGGTCCCGCCGGCCAAGAATCTGGACAAAGAGCCGTCCAGCTGGAACGGGTTGGCCCCAGTATACATCACCTGCATCACCAGCAGGACAGAGATTACGCCCAAAAATGCAATCGCCGACAGTAGGTATTGATACCGTCGCCGCACAATGAGCAGATAGAGCACTAGCAGCGAAATGAAGATGAGAGACAGCTGCTGCAGTCGCGATACGAAAAACCCGACGTCGCCGTAGCGTCCCGCAATCGCAAAAGCCAAGGCGATGCCATTGAGCAGTACAACACCCTGGGAGACGCGCCACGCCCAGATCAAATGACGGTGAAACTCAAATAGTCTAGCCAAAAATAACATCATGACTATACTGTATAAGCAAACGATAATACCCCAAATTAGGTGTATGATTTTCGGCTCTAGGGACATCAGAACTTCGGATGCATATCCCATGTGGAAGAGACTTATTAGCCCAGACTCTATGATAACTGCGATGTATAGAAGATATAAAGAATCCCTGAGCCATACGGCATACAGAAAATTGGTGAAGACCATGACGAAAATAGCGCCAACCACCATGCCCATGATCCAATCGTCGAATCGGCGATACTCTTCATAGCCTTGACTCTGCCAAAGGTTCAGCGAAGTGGTGATCGAGGTCGACGATTGGAGTCGGATGTAATAATCGGTTCGAGTGGACGGCACGGAGATCGGGAAGACGGCCGGATATGCGTCGGCGTCTGCTCCATCCCCTAGGTTGAGTTGGCTAGGGGGCAAGACCGAATAACCTCCCGCCCCGTCAGAGACATACAGCGTGATGTGTTCGATCAAGGGCCGTTCTACCTGCAGCAGCCATTGCCTTGGAGCCGTTGAGGCAGACAGGGAGAACCGGGCCCAGATTGCGCCCTTTTGGTAGCCCCGCGTGAGCATCGAAGGGATGGGTTCGAACTGGATGTTGGAGCGCTTGGAAACGATATCGTTGATCGTGAGCGCGCCGGTGGGATCATGAAAGATTGCGAGGTGACCGCTGAGTGAAACCGGAGCCTTGAGGCCGTCCGTCGGTTTCAGCGGAAGCGCCCATAACGTTTGCGGCACAAGACACACAAACAATATAGACAATGCGGCGAATAAATGAAATCGAATGCTATCAGATTGCTGCATGGGGTCCGTAGATGGTCGGAGAAGGCTACAAGCGGGCGATCTCGTGATCGCCCCCCTTGTTTATCTTGTTGATGACGACAGGGATTTCCGCGAGGAGATGGTCTTCGGACTATCCAGATTGGGCCTGAACGTACATGGATTTCACAACGCTGCCGCCCTCTACCGAGCCTGCGCCGCCAAGCCGGCTGAAATCGTCATTCTCGACATTGGCCTGGAGGGCGAAGACGGCCTTTCCATAGCTTCCCATTTGCGGGCCTTGCAATCGGTCGGGATCGTCATGGCGACGGCCCGGAGTTCCATCGACGACCGGCTCAATGGTCTTGAAGCGGGCGCTGACGCTTACCTCGTCAAACCCATTGATGTTCGGGAGCTTGCTGCCACGGTGATGACGCTCAATGAACGTCTCAACAGGCGCCGCGCCCCTTCGTCTCCGGCCCCACGATGGACCCTGGAGGAAGGCTGCTGGGTGCTTACCGACGGCATGGGCCATCGCCTTCGCTTGACCACCTCGGAACGGCACTTTTTGGAACGCTTGTTCAGTGAGCGCGGCAAGACCGTCGATCGCCGCGCGCTCGTCGAAGCCATGGGCGCAGACATCTATGACTTCAACTATGCCCACCTGGACACCATCGTGAGCCGGTTGCGTCGAAGAGCCAAGAAATCCGACATGCTTCTCCCCTTGCACGCAATTCGAGGGTCAGGCTTCGCCTTCACCGATTAGAATGATCGTGCGGACCCTGTCCAGAGAGAAGATTGCCGATCTCATCAATTTGGGAGAGGACAGGGAGGAATTCGAGGAGCATCCTCAAACGACTGACAGTAAGTGTAATGATATGACAGTTACTGCGATTGTGAGGAATCACGAGATTAATTACTTCAAGGAAAGGATTGGATAAATCCGCATTCGTTAGATAGTTCGCATTCTATGCGCAATCGAACAGGAATGTGTCGTGCGCGTGGCGAGGTAGATAACGAGGGCGGCGGTGCGCAGAAGGGGTGCGGGATGCGGCAGCATAAGAGAGTTTTATTTGCCAGTTGTTCTATTCTAACCTTCGCATCCATCTATGTCGGGATTACCCCCGCGCTAGCGGGGGCGCCAAGCAACGAACAACTCTATCAGATGATTTTGGACCTGCAGCGAAATCAGAAGCAGATGGCGCGCAAACTTGAGGCCGCCTACGCCGAGACTGCCCAGGTTAAAGGAGAACTGGCCACCCTGAGGGGTTCGGTGGCCCAGAGTCGCGAGATGGCTGCGCTATCCTCGGTTGAGAGGCGCATGTACCTGTCAAGTCCGCAATCCGACACTCGTGCCGTTGCTGCGCCCAACGTGCGTGTCGGATTCGGCGCGGGAACCAATGGTCACGACCCGTATGCCTTTACCGACGGTTCCGTGGCGCTCCCGCTCGGTGAAAAATACGGCTTCCAGGTGGATGCGATTGGTGGCGTGACGCCAAACAGTAACTTCACAGGTGCCGCCGCGCATCTATTCCGCCGTGATCCGAAAGTTGGGGCGCTGGGTCTGTATGGAAGCTACCTTCATGGCGGAGGTGGTTACGATGATGGTGGAGTTCTTGAAAACGGCTATGTCGAAGGCAAGCTCGGCGTTGAAGGCCAGTACTATCTGGGCCGGGCCACGCTTGAGGGACTTGCCGGCATAGAATGGAACTCACTTGAAGAGGACGTCAGTCCGTTCGCCGAAGGCAGGGTCGGGTACTATCCTACGGATAACTTCAAGGTTAATGGCGGCCTGCGTCATCGCGACGCCTTTGGTGGTAGAACGCAACTTGTTGGCGGCGCCGAGTACCTGACCGAGTTCGGAAGCGGAATAGCGACTTCTATCTACAGTGATTTCAGCTTCGATCTGACGAACAGCGACGTCTCCTCAAGCGGCGATTTTTCTGCGATGGCCGGTTTGAGATTCCACTTCGGCACCAATGGCGATCGAAGCGCCCCGAAGACAGTTTTCTGCAAGGATCCGGACCAGAATTTCGAGTGCGCGGTCACGGATGGTCAGAACGATTATTATGCCGACAAGCCAGGTCGTTCCTTGATTCAGCGTGATCGTGGCGACTTCCTTCCATCGCACATCGTAAGAGACGTTGGCAACTTGCCGACGCCTTCCACCAATGTTTGGGGACAGCCAGGGGCGCCTGGCGCACCCGGCGAGGCTGGTGCGCCTGGAGTGCCCGGCGCGGAGGGGCCTGCCGGACCCACTGGGCCTGTCGGACTGCCCGGATCGGACGGGACACCTGGAGCGCCCGGCGATACCGGCGCGTCTGGACCTCCCGGCGCGCCCGGCGCGGAGGGACCCACTGGGCCTGCCGGACCGGTGGGACCTGCCGGACCGGAGGGGCCTGTGGGACCGGAGGGACCTACCGGACCGGCAGGCCCATAGTACCCCCTTCTGTCCTGGTCATGCCGCTACGGTTTGGCGGCATGATCAGCAACTTAGAATCGAATCGTTTGAGGATAGCGGAGAGTATGACCGGCCCGCGTCTTGACTGTATGATCCAGGCTCCGAACCCCCCTGAGCTTGTCGCCGCGGAGGGGACGCGAGATTGGATGGATGCGACCGACCAGCATTTCGCCTATCGTTGCACGCCGCTTTCAATCGCCAATGCCAGCGGATGGGAATTGTTGAACCCCATAAATGTGACTGTTACTTGGAACGGATACAACACCACAAAAGACATCGCCTTCCATGTAAACGAACCGAACGTCACGCACCGATTCATCAGCTCGACCTTCGGGCACGGCATAGTAACCTTTCATCCGGGTTACGTGTTTCGCACCGAGCCGGGCTGGATGGTGTGGGCTCGCGGCTCCCCCAACCGGATGAAGGACGGAATCGCGCCCCTGGACGGCTTGGTGGAAACCAACTGGCTGCCGTTCAGTTTCACCATGAATTGGCGCTTCACCCGCCCTGGGTCTGTCACTTTTGCCAAGGGCGAGCCTTTCTGTTTCATCACCATGATGCCAAGTGTCGCTATCGAGCAGGTGCAGCCGGTCATTCGTCCGATGGAGGACGATCCTGAGTTCCATAAAGAACATAAGGTTTGGAATAGCGAACGTCGACGGTTTTCGGCCGGGCTGCAGATGAACGACGAGCTTACCAAGGAGATGAAGTGGCAGAAGCACTATCTGCAGGGTGTTTCGCCGACGGGGAAATCGGTCGCGGATGACACTCACCGAGTAAAGCGAACTCTGAAGCGGCCGATCCACATCGACCAGTTGCGGGCCCAGGAAAAAGGTTCGCCAGTAGATGAAGCTAGCCAAGAGTAAGCGGCCTGTGCGCATTCCTCCAGTTGGATCGCTAGCATTTGGCCGTTCGATTAACGGGTCGGTTTCGAGCAGAGACGAAAGACCGGAATGCATCCGCCAGTTCGTGCGGTCGGGCTTTGTATTGGCGCTGGCGGCGCTCCTTGTCGGTTGCCTGGCGGATGGAAAAGGTAGCCCGAATACGGCTACAGAGTTAGTTCGCGTGAAAGCCGCTTACGCGAGGGAGCCGCATGAGGTCTTCATCGTCGATCGCAGCAAGTTTGACCAACGCTTTCTGCCTGTCGATGTGACGCCCCCGGAACGCTTGCCTGCCGGTACGGTGTTGATCGATACACAGCAGAGGTTCCTCTATCTATACCGCCTCGATGGAACGGCGCGGCGCTATGGCATCGCCGTCGGGGCTAGCGGTTACAGTTGGTCGGGCATTGCCAGCGTAGGGCGCAAAGCGGAGTGGCCCGCATGGTATCCGACTGACGACATGCGTAACCAGTCGCCCGACCTGCCGCGCATGGTCAGGCCCGGCACGCACAATCCGCTCGGCGCGCGAGCTCTCTATCTGTACAAGAACGGCGTGGATACGCTTTATCGTATCCACGGCACCTCAGAGCCCTGGACCATAGGAACTGAAGCGTCCTCAGGGTGCATTCGCATGCTCAACGAGGATGTGATCGAACTCTACAGTCTGGTGCCGCGGGGAGCAAAGGTCATCGTGAAGTGAGGCGAATTGAACAGGCGCAGGCAAACGCTTGCTGTCGGATGCCGCTGGACCATACCCACGCCGGCGGCACAGGTGACGGCAGATTTCTGCTTCTATCGATATTGCGTCATAGAGGGAGAATTTAAGACATAGGCGTCGCTGCTCGTATCGATAGCACTCGCGAATAAGGTTTTGGATACCTTAACCGTCATCTCTGTCCGTCATAATCGACGTTTAGGTATTCTTTTTTACACCTTTTGCGTGTACTGAAATAAAAAAAATCAATGGACGCGCCTATATATCAGTTCACGTCAGTGACGGCATGCCGTTCGTCTTCCCGTTCGCCGTCGGCATCAGTCAGGGCGCGAACGTCCGAAGGACAAATCCAGGCTGATGGGTTGGCAATTGAACGCACCGAGTGAAAGGACCTATGATGAGGCACTCTCTATTCATGCTGGTTTCCGCCGCGCTATTGAGTACCGCCGTTGCGGGTCCAGCGGCAGCGCAGACCGCCGCTGAAACAAACCAGGCCCTTGACGCGCTGTTCGGCAGTCACACAACCTATCAGCAGTTCTTCGACAAGCTGCAGAAGGCTGTCAGTGCCGGTGACAAGCAGACCGTCGCGTCGATGATCGATTATCCCTTCCGCGCCCGGATCGGCGGCAAGGCGATCAAGATAAACGACGCCGCGCATTTCGTGACGGATTACGACAAGATCGTTACCGCCAAGGTCAAACAGACCGTCCTCAAGCAGACCTATCCGACGCTGTTCGCCAATTGGCAAGGCGTCTCAATCGGTGATGGCGAGGTCTGGTTCTCCGGCGTCGGAGACGGCAACACCATCAAGATCACCGCGATCAACGACTGACACCTGGCGGAAGAAATTCCATTTTCGATGATACCGACGCAACCGATCGTTGACCACTCCGGAGGGTTCACATGCTACGTTACCTGTTCATTGCTTTGCTCGCGCTCGGCTCATCGTGGATGATCTCTGATGCCCGCGCACAATCGACCGTCGAATGCCAATCGAGGCACTATCAGTATGGCGAATGCTGGGCGGGCCCGCTGAGCAAGCCGCAACTCATTCATCAGACTTCCGGAAGTCCTTGTATTTTGAACCGGACCTGGGGCTACAATCCACGCAGCAAATATATTTGGGTCGCGCAAGGCTGCTCCGGAATTTTCGCCGATGTCGGCGGCTACCACCATGGACGTGGCGACAGCTTTGATCCCAATGCCCGCATGTATGACCATCGCGGTCATGACGTC
>NZ_RZRK01000959.1:0-2118 GCF_003997835.1 Mesorhizobium sp. M7A.F.Ca.CA.004.12.1.1 | reverse complement strand
GTTCAAGATCTCCGGTGCCGACAAGAACAGCGCCGAGCTGCGCGGCACCGATGGCGAGACGGTGAGGGTTTCCGCCGGCAAGCCCGATCCGGGCTTTCGGCTGAACGGCAAATTTTCGCTCGACCACCAGAAACTCGGCGTCGACGAATTCCGCTTCGAGACCGGGCCGCTCGACAACCCCTACACCGCCGACGGCAAGGCTTCTGTCGATCTCGGGCTGAAGCCGAGTTTCGCCATCGAGGCCAATGGCGCGCAGGTGCAGTTCGACGAGGCGGTGGGCGCCGAAGCCGGCGCCGGTCTGACGCTGGATCAGCGCATCGCGGCGTTTGAGCAGGCGCTGCTCGACATGCCGAGGCCGACCATTCCCGGCACTGTCGAGGTCAAGCTGCCGGCGGTGGTGGTCGGCGACACCACGGTGCGCGACGTGCATCTTTCCGCCGAGCCGGTCGATGGCGGCTGGTCGGTGAAATCGCTTGCCGCGACCTTGCCCGGCCGCACCACGTTGGAAGCCGATGGCATGCTCGTGCTCAATTTGGAGGGTCATTTCGGCTTCAACGGCTCGCTGCTGCTGGCCGTGGCGCAACCCTCCGGCTTTGCCGCCTGGCTGTCGAAGGATGTCGACGAGGCGATCCGCCGTCTCCCTGCCGCCGGCTTCAAGGCCAAGGTCGACCTCTCGCAGAAGCGCCAGGCCTTCAGCGATCTCGAATTGATCCTGGGCAAGGCGAAGTTTTCCGGCCGCATCGATTCCAGCCAGCCCGACGATGCCAAGCCCTCAGTGCTGATGCGTCTCGAAGGGGGCGACCTCGATGTCGACGGGCTGGCGGCCTTCGCCTCGATCTTCGTCAGCGACAAGGGCGCCAATCGCTTTGCCGACCGCGACCTCGATTTCCAGATCAAGGCAGGGCCGGTCAACGCTGGCGGGTTGACCGCGGATACCGTCGACACGGCGCTCAGGCTGCGCGACGGGCTGCTCGAAATCGACCGGCTGTCGGTGGGCGGGCTGGCCGGCGCCTCGATCAGCGCCACCGGCAGGATCAAGGATTTCCCGGCGAGCCCGACCGGCAAGCTCGATGCATCGGTGGTTGCCGTCGATCTGAAGCCGCTGATCGACGTCGCCGCCCGGCATTATCCCGACAGCGCCGTGCTCAAGGGACTGGCGAGCCGTGCCGCAGCCTATCCCGAGCTGTTCCAGGATGCGCGTGTCGACCTCGTGGCGAGTGCGGCCGACAATGGCGACGGCACCACGGGCCTGGCGGTGAGCGGACAAGGCAAGGCCGGCGGCTCGGCCTTTTCCGCATCGCTGTCGGGAAAGGGGGCGGTGGACAAGCTTCTCGAAGCGCCGGTGGCGCTTACCTTCAATGCCAAAAACCCTGATGCCACCACGCTGCTGGCCCTCTACGGCCTGCCGGCACTGCCGCTCGGCATGCTGGGCGAGGCGAGCACCGACATTCAGGCCAAGGGTACGCTCGGCGGCGGCCTGACGACGAATTTCAGCCTTGCCGGCAACGACTTCAAGGCGGGTTTCGAGGGGACGATCGCCGATACGCCGCAAGGCTTCGCCGCCAAGGGCAAGCTCAGCCTCGACGCCGCCGACATCGAGCCATGGCTGATGACGACAGGTATCGGCCTGCCGGGCATGGGGGCGGGCATGTCGACGTCGTTCTCGGCGCAGGGCGATTATGGCAACGGTCTGCTGGTGCTGGACGAACTCAACGGCGCTATCAACGAAGCGGCGGTGTCCGGCGACGTCAATATCGATGTAAAGGAGGGGGTCGACGGCAAGGCCGGCGTGCCGCATCTGGCCGGGGCGCTGATGCTCGACGAACTCGACCTCGATCCGATGGCGGTGGCGCTGTTCGGCGATCCCGCCTTTCTTGCCGACAAGGAAGAAACCAACAAGGGTGGCGTGTGGCCGGCGACACCGTTCAGCCAGAAATCCAACCTGCCGTTCACCGCCGACCTAGACCTGACGACGGCAGCGCTCGCCGCCGGTCGGTTCGCCACCGCCTATGATGCCGCCTTTTCGCTCAAGCTCGACCAGGAAGGCATCCGCGTTTCGGATTTGAAGGCGAAATTGCTGAGCGGGGCGCTCACCGGCCTGTTCGAACTGAAGAACAA
>NZ_RZRK01000958.1:0-2128 GCF_003997835.1 Mesorhizobium sp. M7A.F.Ca.CA.004.12.1.1 | reverse complement strand
CCGCTCGCCATCTTCACCGGCCAGATCGCGGCCGCGCTCGTCACCGGCAATTCGGTCATCGCCAAGCCGGCCGAGCAGACGCCGCTGATCGCCTTCCGCGCCGTCGAATTGCTGCGCGAGGCCGGCGTGCCGGAAGATGTCATCCAGCTCCTGCCCGGCGACGGCCCGTCGGTCGGTGGCCCGCTGACCGCTGACCCGCGCATTGCCGGCGTATGCTTCACCGGCTCGACCGAGGTTGCCAAGCTGATCGAGAAGCAGCTGGCCGAGACGGCCGAGCCCGACGCCATGCTGATCGCCGAGACCGGCGGCCTTAACGCGATGATCGTCGATTCCACCGCGCTGCCCGAACAAGCGGTGCGCGATATCCTGGCCTCGGCCTTCCAGAGTGCCGGCCAGCGCTGCTCGGCGCTGCGCGTGCTCTACGTGCAGAAGGACGTCGAGAAGAAGATGCTGGAGATGCTGAAGGGCGCCATGGAGGCGCTCAATGTCGGCGATCCCTGGCGGATTTCGACCGATGTCGGCCCGGTCATCGACGACGAGGCACAGACCTCGATCCGCGAGTACTGCACGAAGATGGGCCTGCAGGGCCGGCTGATCGCCAAGCTCGAAGCGCCGAAGGAAGGTCGCTTCGTCGCGCCCCACGTCTTCCGCGTCAAGGGTATCGAGGATATGGAGCGCGAGGTGTTCGGGCCGGTGCTGCATGTCGCCAGTTTCGACGCCGACGAGATCGACGCGGTCATCGCCGCCATCAACCGCAAGGGCTACGGCCTGACCTTCGGGCTGCACACCCGGATCGAGGGCCGCGTGCAGCATTTCGTCGACGGCATCCACGCCGGCAACATCTATGTCAACCGCAACCAGATCGGCGCCGTCGTCGGTTCGCAGCCGTTTGGCGGCGAGGGGCTTTCAGGCACCGGTCCGAAGGCCGGCGGCCCGCACTACCTCCGCCGCTTCCGCAAGGGGCCGGAGGCTGGCACCCATGTGCAGGATGGCCACAAGGTCACGGCGACCGAACTTGCCGACAATCTGCCGGATCCCGCACTTGGCGGCTGGTCGACGCGGCCCGACCGGATCGCCATTCTGAGGAAGCATCTGCGCGGCAAGGGTGCTGCGGCCATTGGTGCGGCCGCCGGCATCGATTTCGGCCAGGTCGACCTGCCCGGGCCGACCGGCGAGGCCAACACGCTGTCGCTGTCGCCACGCGGACGGGTGCTGTGCCTTGGTCCTGACGGCGATACGCTGCTGGCGCAGACGATCCAGGCGCTCGCCGCCGGCAATGCCGTGCTGGCCGTTGCGCTAGGTGCACCGGCAGCCCTTTCCGCGTTGACCGGCAAGGGCCTGCCGCTGGCCGCCATCGACGGCCGGCCGGATCCGGTCGAGGCGCGCGCGCTACGCGTCGACGTCGTCGCTTTTTCAGGCACGTCCGAGGCCGCGCGCATCGTGCGCAAGGTCATCGCCGACCGCTCCGGCCCGATCGTGCCGCTGGTCACGGAGGTGCTCAACCCGGCGGCTTATGCGCATGAACGGGCGGTCTGCGTCGACACCACCGCCGCGGGCGGCAATGCGAGCTTGCTGGCCGGGGCCTGACCCCCGGTCAACTTTTGTTTTTATGCATGTCGTTGTCCCAAAACCGGGACCACTTTTGGACGACATGCATTACGCGCCTTCGACGACCGAAAAACCCTCGAACTGGGGGTGGCCGAGATAGTGGACCTTTGTCGTGCCGACATTCCTGTGGGCGGCGCGGAAATTCTCGGACTTGGTCCAGGCGATAAAATCGTCGTGGCTGGCCCACACCGTGTGCGACGCGAAAAGCGTGTAGCCTTCGGTCTCGTTGACCGGGCCGCGCAGCAGATGGAATTCCCTAAACCCCTTCATCTCAGCAAGGCTGGAATCGCGGTTCTTCCAGACGGCTTCGAAGTCGTTCTCCGAGCCGGTCTGCACCTTGAAGCGGTTCATTGCGATGTACATGGCGGTTCCTTTCGTGCGGATGTTGATGATTGGCGGCTGCAGCGTTTGTTCTGCGCACATTCAAAATGGGCCGATTTCGGTCTCGAACTCCAAATTTGCGCTTGCTGCCTGCGGTGGAATCGGAGGGAAGGGGGCTGCCTTGCGGACAATGCCAAGC
>NZ_RZRK01000957.1:0-2128 GCF_003997835.1 Mesorhizobium sp. M7A.F.Ca.CA.004.12.1.1 | reverse complement strand
GAGATAAGCGACGTCGGCGGCGAAATAGGTGAACGAGCCATCAGACTTGACCAGCGCCCGGTCCATGTCGTCGCCGACCGCGGTCGAGCGGAACAGCGTCTGCTCGCGGTCCTCCCAATCTTCGGGTTTCTCGCCCTTGGGCGGCGGCAGCTTGCCCTTGTAGATATGGCCCTTCAGCGTCAGATCGTTGATCGCAGAGCGGATCTTCCTGGCTTTGTCGGCGTGCAGCGTGCGCTCGGAGAAGAACACGTCGTGATGCACGTTGAGCATCGCAAGGTCCTCGCGGATCATCGCCATCATCGCATCGATGGTGCGATCCTTGACGATGGCGAGCGCCTCGTCATCGGGCATCTGCAGAAGCGAGCGGCCGTATTCCGCGACCAGCGCCTGGCCGACAGGCACCAGGTAATCGCCGGGATAGAGACCGGCAGGTATTTCGCCGATGTCGTCGCCCAGCGCTTCGCGGTAACGCAGGAATGCGGAACGGCCGAGCACGTCGATCTGCGAGCCGGCGTCGTTGATGACATATTCCTTGGTCACGTCGTAGCCGGCGAAGGCCATCAGATTGGCAAGCGCGTCGCCGACGACAGCACCCCGGCAATGGCCGACATGCATCGGCCCGGTCGGATTGGCCGAGACATATTCGACATTGGTCTTCCTGCCGCCGCCAACCGTCGAGCGGCCATAGTTGCGGCCCTCGCCGAGCAGTGCGGTCAGATGTGTCTGCCAGAAGCCGTCCTTGAGCCTGAGATTGACGAAACCGGGCCCAGCCACTTCCGTCGCCGCGACATCCTTGTCGTCGCGCAGCGCCTGCGCCAGTCTTTCAGCCAGCGCGCGCGGGTTCTGGCCGGTCGGCTTGGCCAGCACCATCGCCGCATTGGTCGCTAGGTCGCCGTGGCTGGCGTCGCGCGGCGGCTCGACGGCAATGCGCGACAGGTCAGGCGAAACGCCGTCTTTGTCTTTCAGATCAAGCGCTTCGACGGCTTTTATGATTCGCGCGGTGAAATCGGCGAAGATGTTCATTTGTGTGACTCTGGGGTCTGGCTCTGGCGGCTTTGCAGCGAATCCGGCTCGTTGGCCGGCAAAATCGAGCCCGCCCTAGCCCAATTCAGGCGTATGGTCAAACAAACGCCGGTGTTCCTTGAGCGCGTAGGTGTCGGTCATACCCGCCAGGAAGTCGGCGACGCTGCGCGCCTTGATGCGGTCGTCGGCCCGATCCAGCCCCTCGCGCCAGCCGTCCGGCATGGCGCGCGGATCGGCGAAATAGGCGTCGAACAGATTTTTGACGATCTGCTCGGCGTCCGCGCGCACCCGCATAACCTCCGCGTGCCGGTAGAGGTGCTTGTACAGGAAGGCCTTCAGTTCTTTCTCCAAGGCAGCCATTTCGGCCGAGAAAACCACCATCGTCTCGCCAGCTGCCCTCACCGCATCGGCGCTCCGCGGCCTGATGCGATCGAGATTGGCGGTCGTCGACTTGATCACGTCCTCGACCATGGCGGTTATCTGCCGCCGCATCAGCTCGTGGCCAGTGCGCACATCATCGAGGGAGGGATAGCGTGAGCGAACGCCTTTCAGGATCGTTCCCGGCAGCGAAACCGTCTCCAGCATGTCCAGCGTCAAGAGCCCTGCCCTCAAGCCGTCATCGATGTCATGCGTGTTGTAGGCTATATCGTCGGCGATCGCCGCGCATTGCGCCTCGATGCCGGCAAACCGGTCGAGTTCGAGATCGTGCAGTTCAGAGTAATCACGGATCGCCTGCGGCACCGGCCCTTTCAGACCTTTGCCGTTAGCATTCGTCAGCGGCCCATTGTGCTTGACCAGGCCTTCCAGCGTTTCCCAGGTCAGGTTGAGCCCATCGAACTCGGCGTAGCGCGCCTCCAGCCTCGTCACGATGCGCAGCGATTGCGCGTTGTGGTCGAAGCCGCCCCAGGCGGCCATCTTTTCGTTCAGCGCGTCCTCGCCGGTGTGGCCGAAGGGCGTGTGGCCGAAATCATGCACCAGCGCCACCGCCTCGGCGAGATCCTCGTCGCCGCGCAGCGCCCGTGCCAGGGCGCGCGCGATCTGCGCCACTTCGATCGAATGGGTCAGCCGGGTGCGATAGTGGTCGCCTTCATGCGCGATGAAGACC
>NZ_RZRK01000956.1:0-2141 GCF_003997835.1 Mesorhizobium sp. M7A.F.Ca.CA.004.12.1.1 | reverse complement strand
CATCTGGCGCTCGCCGCCCGACAATGTGCGCACGCGCTGATGAGCCATCCGCGCCTGCTGATCCTGGACGAGCCGACGCTGGGGCTGGCGCCCAAGATCAAGGACGAACTCTGCGCCTCCGTCATGGACATTTCGCGCGGCGGCGTGCCGCTGATCGTCGTCGAGCAGGATATCGAATTCCTGCTGGAGCTGACGCAGCAACTCTACCTCGTCAACCATGGCGCGGTGGCGACCGAGATCAAGCCGGGCGAAAGCCTCGACCACGGCGAGATCATGTCGATGTATTTTGGCCATTAGGAAAATCCGAAGATGAGCGCATTGGCGGAAATCCTGTTCGGCGGCCTGTTCCAGGGCTCGCTCTACGCCATGATGGCGGTCGGGCTGGCTCTGGTCTGGACGACGATCGGCGTGTTCAATTTCAGCCATGGCGTGTTCATGATGCTGGGCGCCTACATCGCCTGGCAGCTGGTCGAACTCGGCCTGCCGGCGGCGGTCGCCTTTCCGATCGCCGTCGTCGTCATGGCCGGCGTCGGCTGGATCCTGCAGGCGAGCGTCGTGCGGCCGCTGATCGGCCGACCCAACATCGTGCTGGTCGTCGTCATCACCACGCTGGCGGCCGGGTCGCTGATCGAGAACGGCGCGCTGACCATCTGGGGACCGCGCTCGAAACAGATCCCGGCGCTGATCGCCGGCAACGCCACCATCGGGGGCGTCGGCGTCTCCCTGCACCAGATCGCCATCATCGTGATCACGCCGCTGATCCTGGCCGCACTTTGGGTGTTCCTCAACCGCACGCGGCTGGGGCTGGCGCTCCGCGCCGTGGCGCAAAATGAAGATGCCAGCCACCTTGTCGGGCTGAACGTCACCGCGCTCTATGGGCTGGCCTTCGCCATTGCCGCTTCGCTGGCCGGGCTCGCCGGCATCTTCATGGGCGGCTACCGTTTCATGTCGCCGGTGATGGGCAGCGACCCGCTGCTCAAGGCGCTGATCGTCGTCGTTTTCGGCGGCATATCGAGCGTATCGGGTCCGATCTTCGCCGCCTATCTGATCGGCTTCTTCGAGGCAGCCTGCAGCTATTATTTCGGCTTGTACTGGACGCCGGCACTGCTGTTCGGCGTGCTCATCCTGACCCTGATGGTGCGCCCCGAGGGCATCTTTGCCAGCCGCTCCCGAGGCCTAGCATGACCGACACGACATCGCTGATCGCGCCTGGCCACGCCGAGGCGGCAACCCCGATCGCTCCAGGCCGCACGCCGTGGAAGCAGGAGGCCATCGGCTTCGTGCTCGGCTTCGCCCTGCTGGCGCTGCTGCCGCTGATCTTCGGTGACACCTATGCCCGCCACATCCTGATCATGGCCTTCATCTATGCGATCGTCGCCTCGAACTGGGACCTCAGCCTCGGTTATGGCGGCGTCTTCAATTTCGGCCATCTGGCGCTGTTCGGCATCGGCGTCTATGCCTACAGCCTGCTGACCAAGCTGGCCGAATTCGACCCGTGGATCGCGCTGTTTGCCAGCGGTGTCATCGCAACCCTGGCGGCGATCCTGGTGACCATCCCGATCCTGCGGCTGAAGGGCATCTACATCATCCTGGTCACTTTCGGCTTCGCGCAGCTGGTGATGCAGGTGATCATCAGCCAGTCGGCCATCACCGGCGGCACGCAAGGGCTGGTGCGCATTCCCGGACTCTATATCTTCGACCATAACATGGTCCGCGACGGCAAATCAGCCTATTTCTACATCGCGCTGGCACTGCTGGTGGCAAGTACGCTGTTCCTGCGCGTGTTTGTGCGCTCACGCGCCGGGGCCAGTATCGTCGCCTTGCGCGACAATGAGGAATACGCCATCAGCCGCGGCGTCTCGATCGTGCGCCAGCGCATGCTGACGCTTGCCGCGAGCGCCTTCTTCACCGGCATCGCCGGCGCCTTTTACGCCGCCTACCAGCGCAATGCCTCGATCGACGTCTTCGGCATGAGCCTGGCGACCATCATCCTGTCGATGGTGCTGCTTGGCGGCACCAGCACCATCTACGGCGCCATCGTCGCCTCCTTCGTGCTGACGATCTTCGCCGAATGGATGGCCGATTTCGGCGCGTGGCGGCCGATGATCACGGCGATGCTGATCATCGGCGTGATGCTGGCC
>NZ_RZRK01000955.1:0-2146 GCF_003997835.1 Mesorhizobium sp. M7A.F.Ca.CA.004.12.1.1 | reverse complement strand
ACGCAGCGGTGTGAGACGGGCATTCTTGTGGATGTTCATTCGGACCCTCCGATGGATGCTGAAGCGTGGTAACTCCAGTCTCCTCGGTCCGGTCCGAATGGACAACCTCTCGAAAGCTCACACCTAGTGCCGGCAGTGGCACCGCTGTTGTCCGTCGACAGGTCCCGCGCTTGCTCGGTGCGACCAACAACCTTAAGCGCTAGGGCGTAACCTGACCCTGCAAGATCTCCTCACCGACTATAAGGTGCGCCTCACGATCTGAGACGATGGGACAGGATGGCTAAGGAGGTGCGCCGTCTTGCATGCCCCGCCAGCGAGGCGAACCCTCTCGGCTACGCGCGCCACCAGCGACGCTCCATATCGTCAGGCCTGCGTCTCATGCTCAGATGAGCCGGTATTTGGCTCTCTCATCAGCAAACCGAGAGAGCCCATGCCAAGACGGAAGCAAGCAAGACGAACGAGCGTCAGAGATATCCTGCGCCTGACCCATAAACAGGGCAGTCCGGTGGGCCAAGGTGGCAGAGCAACTGAGGTTCGGCAAGACTTCGGCTTCCACCTATCTGCGGGCGCTGGAGACGGGCTGTCGTGCAGGCCCTGCATGCGGCTTTGAGGACGATGCGATGTTGAAACACCGTCTGTTGCGCCGAATCGGCCGTCGGCCAAACGTTGGGTCGTCATCAGGTTCTCGACAGCTTCCCGGTGTCAAATCCAAACCGTGGTCGGCGATCCCCACCAGGGTGGGAAGGCAGCGCTGATATAGCCGAACGTCGATCAAGTCACGATCAACGATTGCCTCATGTCACATGCCCTGCGGGACTGAAAAACGGAGAAGAACATGTGCGATGCAAAACTGAAGACCGTGCTTTCGCTTTTTTCGCCGGTGGCCAGCAAATTAGATGCTCTCTCGTCCAACGGACCAGCGACGGATGCAAACTGCGTTAAGCTAAATACGAACGAGAACCCGTTTCCGTTGCCGAAGAGCGTAATGCAAAGTGCAATTGCTGCGATCGAACACCAGTATCTTTATCCGGAAGACGACAATCTCAGCTTAAGGGCAGCTGCCTCCGATGCTTACGGATTTTCCAAAGATCAGGTGATTGCCGGCAACGGTTCGTCGGAGCTGCTCGGACTCATCTACAGAGCTTTCCTCGCCCCAGGAGATAGAGTGGCAATGCTGTCGCCCGGATTTTCGTTCAACCGTAAACTTGCCATGTTGCAGGGTGCCGAGTTTCTCGAAATCGCATCGAGCGAAGCTCATCCCCTGCCGATAGAAAAACTGCTGTCCGGCCCCGCAAAAGACGCGAAGTTCATTCTGTTGGCTAATCCGAACAATCCGACCGGAACATTCGTGCCGGTGGCCGAAATCGAACGCCTTGTGGAGCAAGCAGATCGCTTGGTCGTCTTGGATGAGGCCTACGTTGACTTCGCACCCGACAATGCCCTGCGCCTCGTCAATAGACATCCGAATCTTTTGATCTTGAGGACTTTTTCAAAGAGCTATGCTGCCGCTGGCGTGCGAGTCGGCTTCGGTTTCGGTCACCCAGAAATCATTGGCAGGCTGCGCAACATCCAGAATGTCTTCAACATGAACGTGATCGGGCAGGCGGTCGGGAAAAGCATTCTTGCGCATCGCCACGCCTACGAAGAGAACCACAGGCACATCAAGCATGAACGACAGCGAGTGACCCTGGCGCTGTTGCAACTTGGCTTTTCCGTAACACCCTCCCACGCAAACTTTTTGCTGGCCCGTGTGCCGGCGGGACAGGAGGGCTCATGCTGGCAAGCCGCGTTGAAAGAGCAGGCGATCCTCATCGCCAGCTTTCCTGACGTAGATTTGAAGAACTGTATTCGCGTCAGCATTGGCACCACAGAGCAGATGGACAAATTCCTTGCTGCCGCCGAACGCGTCTGTATGAACTTTAAGAAGGATCGCGGTGCTCACAAGCATGAAGTCGATTCACATTAATCATCAAGTAATGATATGTCGTGAGCTATGATGATTAGCGAATAAATATAGGTAATTTGGAGAACAATTAATTGAAGAAAATTTCCGCTTCGGGCCTGACCTTCGGCATCTTCGATCATCTGGACGAAAACGGCGATGACATCGCACAACAATATGCAGATCGGCTGAGCCTAGCAGAAG
>NZ_RZRK01000954.1:0-2147 GCF_003997835.1 Mesorhizobium sp. M7A.F.Ca.CA.004.12.1.1 | reverse complement strand
TGCCTGGGCATGGGTGGTGCGGGCATTGGCCTCGGCAACATCTTCGGCAGCTACCTCGCGGGCGCACTGCGCAACCCGTCGGCTGCCGATGGCCAGTTCGGCCGCCTGATCTTCGGTTTCGCCGTGACCGAAGCTCTGGGCATCTTCTCGCTTCTCATCGCGCTTCTGGCCCTGTTCGGCTGAGCACTCGGGAAGATTGGACAGGCCGGCCGCGCGAGCGGCGGGCCTGAATTTCGGGGATAGTCCATGTTCGTGACATCTGCCTTTGCGCAAGAGTCCGCGCCATCAGCCGATACCAGCCACGCTGCTACGGAAGGCGACACGCATTCCAGCACCGGTGTGCCTGCTGAAGCGCATGGCACGTTTCCGCCATTCGATCCGGCGACGTTCCCGTCGCAGCTTCTGTGGCTGGCGATCACCTTCGGGCTGTTCTATCTCTTCCTGAAGCGGGTTGTGATGCCGCGCGTCGGCGGCATCATCGATGTCCGCAACGATCGCATCACGCAGGATCTCGATCAGGCGGCCAAGTTGAAGGGCGAGGCCGACGCTGCCGTTGCTGCCTACGAGCAGGAACTGGCGGAAGCCAAGACCAAGGCCAACGCGATCGGCCAGCAGGCCAACGACGCGGCTAAGGCCGAGGCCGACACCGCTCGCAAGAAGGTCGAGGCCGCGCTCGACGCCAAGCTTGGCGAAGCCGAGGCCCGCATCTCTTCCATCAAGGCCAATGCCATGAAGGAAGTCGGCAGCATCGCCGAGGACACCGCTTCGGCGATTGTCGAAGCCCTGGTTGGCGGCAAGGCCAGCAAGGCAGAGATCGCGGCCGCGGTCAAATCCGTGGCCCGGTGAGGAGCGCATCATGGACGCCACATCTCTCGCGACGCTCTGGGCCACGGTTGCCCTGGTCATCTTCCTGGGCATTGCCGTCTACATCAAGGTGCCTCGCCTGATCGCCAAGGCGCTCGACGCCCGCGCCGAAAGGATCAGCAACGAACTCGACGAAGCGCGCCGGCTGCGCGAGGAAGCCCAGCAACTGCTTGGCCAGTATCAGCGCAAGCGCAAGGAAGCCGAGCAGGAGGCCGCCGACATCGTCGCCGCCGCCAAGCGCGAAGCCGACTTGCTTGCCGCCGAAGCGCACAAGAAGACCGAGGACTATGTTGTCAGGCGCACCGCGCTTGCCGAGCAGAAGATCGGCCAGGCCGAGCGTGACGCCATCAGCGAAGTCCGCGCCAGCGCCGTCGACATCGCCGTAGAGGCAGCGCGCGCGCTGCTTGCCGGCAAGATCGACGCCAAGGCCGGTGCCGATCTGTTCAAGGCATCGCTTGCGGACGTGAAGTCGAAGCTGAACTAGAGGGTCCCGCTAGCCAATCATCGAAAGCCGCCCGGGCAACCTGGCGGCTTTTTGTTGTGGGCGGGGATAATCTCCCCCTCGAGGGGGGAGATCAGCTATCCATTCCGACGAAGCTCTCTTCCTCGACCACTTCAGCGCCACCCAGCCTGAACGGCGAAAACGATACGCGATGCAGCCGCGCCACCGGGCCATGCGCCTCGATTGCCGTGCGATGGCGAAGCGTGGCGTAGCCCATATGGACTTCGAAGCCGTAACGGTCGTGATGGTTGCCGCAGCCGCACATCATGCGATCACGCATCACCTTGGCGACGATCGAGGCGGCGGCGATCGACTGCGAACGCTGGTCGCCCTTGATCAGCGCGCGCCCTTCACAAGGCAGGCCAGGCGGCACGTCGCGTCCATCGGCAAGGGCGAGCTTCGGTCTGACCGACAGCCCTACCAGGGCGCGGCGCATGGCTTCCAGGCTTGCCTTGAGGATGTTGCTGCCGTCGATACCCTCGGCACTGATGGAGGCCATTGAGACCGCCTGCGCAGAGCCGAGAATTCGCAGGAACAAGGCTTCACGCTGCAGATGGCTGAGGCGCTTGGAATCGTCGAGGCCGTCGGGAATGTTGGCGGGATCGAGCACCACGGCCGCGGCGACTACCGGCCCGGCCAGGGGGCCACGGCCGGCCTCGTCCATCCCGGCAACCGGCCACAGGCCCTCCGCCATCGCCTTCGTCTCGAAGGAGAAGTCGGGCTTCTCGATGATCTCAAAGAGAGGCGGAGAATCAGAACGCGCGCGAGCCATGTTGCGGCG
>NZ_RZRK01000953.1:0-2148 GCF_003997835.1 Mesorhizobium sp. M7A.F.Ca.CA.004.12.1.1 | reverse complement strand
GGCGCCGCCCCGACCCTCGACTATCCTCTCGCCGCTTCCTCGATCCTGGCGATGTCGATCTTGCTCATCTGAATCATCGCTGACATCACGCGGCCGGCCTTGGCCCGGTCCGGATCCAGCAGCAGGCGCGGCAGCTGCTCCGGCACAACCTGCCAGGAGACGCCGAATTTATCCTTCAGCCAGCTGCATTGCGACGGTTGGCCGCCACCTTCGATGAGCTTGTCCCAGAAGTAATCCACCTCTTCCTGCGTCTTGCAGTCGATCGACTGCGACATCGCCTCGGTGTGCTTGAACTGCGGTCCGCCGTTGAGCGCCTGGAACTGCACGCCGTCGAGTTCGAACGTGGTCACCAGCACTTTGCCTTCATCGGCGTGGCCCTCGGGCCAGCGCATCACGCTCAGCACCTTCGAATTCTTGAAGATGGAGACGTAGAAATTCATGGCCTCTTCGGCCTGGCCGTCGAACCACAGGCAGGTGGTGATCTTTTGCATGTCGTGCTCCTCGGGTTGTTTGGTTGCGTTACGGCGAAACGGCTGACTCCGAACGCGGTGCCATTTCCATGTCGTCTGCCCAAGGACGGGCATGCAGTGCGCCATCCGACAGTGCCACGCATTTTTTTGAGAGAATCTGGCGCATTGCAAAATTGTGGCCAGACCGGGCTTGCGCGTCTATAACGCCTGCGGTCCGAATTCAGCTCCGCCGCGCCATGCCTGGCTGTGGCCAGCCACCAAGGAAAAAACATGCCTGCCTATCGCTCCCGCACCACCACCCATGGCCGCAACATGGCCGGCGCACGCGGCCTCTGGCGCGCCACCGGCATGAAGGACTCGGATTTCGGCAAGCCGATCATCGCGGTGGTCAACTCCTTCACCCAGTTCGTGCCGGGCCATGTCCATCTGAAGGATCTCGGCCAGTTGGTCGCGCGCGAGATCGAGAAGGCCGGCGGCGTCGCCAAGGAATTCAACACCATCGCCGTCGACGACGGCATCGCGATGGGCCATGACGGCATGCTCTATTCGCTGCCGTCGCGCGAGCTGATCGCCGATTCCGTCGAATACATGGTCAATGCTCACTGTGCCGACGCCATGGTCTGCATCTCCAATTGCGACAAGATCACGCCCGGCATGCTGATGGCATCGTTGCGCCTCAACATCCCGACCGTCTTCGTTTCCGGCGGTCCGATGGAAGCCGGCAAGGTGGTGCTCGCCGGCAAGACGCAGGCGCTCGACCTGGTCGATGCCATGGTGGCGGCCGCCGACGACAGGGTCTCCGACGAGGACGTCAAGGTCATCGAGCGCTCGGCCTGCCCGACCTGCGGCTCCTGCTCGGGCATGTTCACTGCCAATTCGATGAACTGCCTGACCGAGGCGCTTGGCCTGTCGCTGCCCGGCAACGGCTCGACATTGGCGACGCATGCCGACCGCAAACGGCTGTTCGTCGAGGCCGGCCACCTGATCGTCGATCTCGCCCAGCGCTATTACGAACAGGATGACGAGACGGCTCTGCCGCGCAACATTGCCTCGAAGGGCGCCTTCGAGAACGCCATGACGCTCGACATCGCCATGGGCGGCTCGACCAACACCGTGCTGCACATCCTGGCTGCCGCGCATGAGGGCGAAATCGATTTCGATCAGGACGACATCGACGCGCTGTCGCGCAAGGTGCCGGTGCTGTGCAAGGTTGCTCCGGCCAAGTCCGACGTGCACATGGAAGACGTGCACCGCGCCGGCGGTATCATGGCCATCCTCGGCCAGCTCGACAATGCCGGCCTGCTCAACCGCGACCTGCCGACGGTGCACACGCGAACGCTGGGCGAAGCGCTCGACCATTGGGATATTTCCCGCACGACCAGCCAGAGTGTGCGCGATTTCTTCCTCGCCGCCCCTGGTGGCGTGCCGACACAGGTCGCTTTCAGCCAGGACCGCCGCTGGGACGAACTCGATCTCGACCGCGAGAAAGGCGTCATCCGCTCGACCGAACATCCCTTTTCCAGGGATGGCGGCCTCGCCGTGCTGAAAGGCAATCTGGCTCTCGACGGCTGTATCGTGAAGACCGCCGGCGTCGATGAATCGATCCTGAAGTTCACCGGCACGGCCCGCGTCTTCGAAAGCGAGGAGTCGAGCGTGAAGGCGATCCTGCCGAACGCGA
>NZ_RZRK01000952.1:0-2148 GCF_003997835.1 Mesorhizobium sp. M7A.F.Ca.CA.004.12.1.1 | reverse complement strand
TGCTCAATGCGCAGTGGGAGGAGAGCTTTTCGACCCGCGTCGGTGACGGGCGGCCGCCCGCCTCATGGATGGAGGAATCGGAAGTGCGCCGCCATCTCGGGCTGCTCGGCCGGCACCAGAGGTCCAGCAGTGACGGCTATGGTTCGGCGATGGGCCTGCCGGCGCTGCGCGAGCGCCTCGCCTTCGACCTCATGGAGCGCGAGGTGCAGGCGAGCCCGGACCAGATCCTGCTGACATTCGGCGCCAACCACGCACTGGACCTGATCATACGCCGCTTCCTCGTCGCCGGCGATACCGTGCTGGTCGACGACCCCGGCTACTACCCGCTTTTCGCCAAGCTGAAGCTGGCGCAGATCCGCATGATCGGCGTGAAGCGGACGCCGACCGGTCCGGACCTCGACGATCTCGCCGGCAAGGCCGAGCGCGAGCGTCCGAAGCTGTTCTTCACACAATCGCTTGCGCACAATCCAACCGGCAGCTCGACCAACCTGCCGACGGCTCACTCGATCCTGACGATCGCCGCGCGCTGCGACATGCTGGTGGTCGAGGACGACCCGTTCGTCGACCTGCCGACGGTCCGTGGCGTTGGCCTTGCGCCTCTCGACCAGTTGCGGAACGTCATCTGCGTGCGCACCTTTGCCAAGACGTTGTCGGCCAGCCTGCGCTGCGGCTATATCGCCGCGCGCCCCGACCTTATCGCTTCCCTTGCCGAGTTGAAGATGCTGACGACAGTCAACAGCTCAGGACACATTGAGCGGTTGATCCATGGATTGATCAGTGAAGGTCACTATCGGCGCCACCTCAAGCGTTTGGCGCAGCGTGTGCAGCAGGCCACCGAGACGGTCGTTCCCCGCCTTCAGAAGATGGGTCTTAAGCTCTTTGCCGAGCCGACAGGTGGATACTACGTCTATCTGGAGCTTCCCGAGTATGTCGATGACATCGCCCTCGCCCGGGAAGGCGCTCGCCAGGGGATTTTTATCGCACCTGGTACCGTGTTTTCGCCGGAGCGCCAACCTGCCAAGGCAGGCATCCGCGTCAACATCGCCTGGGCCTCGGATCCTCATTTTTTTGACTTCATGCTGGCAGAGCTTAGGCATCGGCGGACTTGAACAGGACAAAGCCCCGCCTTGCGGCGGGCTTAGTGCTTGACGGATCACTCCGCGGCGCGTCGTGACCAGATGAGCGAGAAGTCGCCCCCGGTGTCGGTCTCGACCAAGCTCGCGTAGATCGGAGCGGGGAAGCTGGGATCGTCGAGCTTGACGAAGTGGTAGTCGCGGCTCTCGCGCGAGGTCTTCTTCCAGGGCCGTCCCGAACTCGGGGCGCCAGCGAAAATGCGGAAGTCGGGTCTCTTTTCATTGTCGCCATCGACCGGAGAGAACGTCACAGTCTTGACGTTGAGGTTGAGGGTCTTGACCGAACCGGAGAAGCCGTTCGCGGTGCGCGAGAATGTGCCGACCGTAGCCATCGTGGTGGTTCCTTCTGTTTTTCTCGGGCCGCACCCATCTCTCGATGGTGGTCGTGAGGCCGGAGACGATCGGTCTGCATCCCGAAGGGGCTGAAACGAAGTAACGGCGGCGCGAGGCTTTCTTGGGCCGCCGAGGAATGGACGCGCAGCGACCAGGGGAAGAGAACGCAGCGACGTCGTTACGGGAAGACGATCGAGCCGAAGCGAAGGCGGTCTTCAGTCAGACCCAATCCATTCGAGGACGCCGTGGGCGTAGCTTGGACAGAATACGCGGAAGGAATGCCACAGTGGCTAAGATCAGTCCCGGCCACTGTCGCTTGCTCCGCTGCGCTTCTCTATTTCGGTCAAGGACGCTTCCTCCCGCCCGTGGGCGGTGTTGGTCCCACTTCACCCGGTGAAGAAGGGACGTCCGATTTCTCTAATCTTTGGGCTGAATCGTCATCAGCGGTCGATGGGAGAGAATGGACGCCGCCAGATTAGGCGCGGCACGCACGGGGTCGTAGAAGTCCATGCGCCATAATAGTAATTTCCTCATTCTGGGGAGTAGTTGTTTGGCTCGATCAGCCGCAGGTAAACTCAGAGCGACAGGATGCGAAACCGGCAGTTGCCGTGTAAGGTCAGGCCTTAACTTGGGGGAGAACTGAATGCGAACGGCTGTTACCTTGGCGTTCCTGGCCTTTATC
>NZ_RZRK01000951.1:0-2148 GCF_003997835.1 Mesorhizobium sp. M7A.F.Ca.CA.004.12.1.1 | reverse complement strand
GCTCTATTCTTTCAACCCCAGCGGCGAGCTGAAGCCGGAGGGCACCTGGATCACCGAAGGCATCGGGCAGGGGCGCACCACCGCCAATCTCGAAGGGTTCACGCCGGATTTTTCATTCCAGATCCCCGATGAGGATGCGCTGCCGATCGTCTTCGACCTGATCCAGGAAGAGGGCCTTTGCGTCGGCGGCTCGACCGGCATCAACATAGCCGGCGCGATCCGTCTGGGCAGGGAATTAGGTCCCGGCCACACCATCGTGACCATTCTTTGTGATTATGGCACGCGCTATCAATCAAAACTGTTCAACCCGGAATTCCTGCGCGAAAAGCAGCTGCCGGTGCCAGGCTGGATGGAACTGAAGAGCACAATTCCGGTGCCGTTCGAAAAGGTCGCGTGATGGCAAACAGGACGGACGCCCTGTTTCGCGACGATGCCTATCTGCGGACGGCGGACGCAACGGTCGTTGCCGTCAACGATCGCGGCGGTATCATCCTCGACCGGACCATCTTCTACGCCACTTCAGGCGGCCAACCGGGCGATACCGGGTATCTCGAACGCGGCGACGGCAGCCGTATCGTCATTGCCGCCACCCTCACCGGTGAGACCAAGGACGAGATCATACACGTGCCGGCGCCGGAGCAGGCGGTTCCGCAGCCAGGCGAGGCGCTGAGGCTGGCGATCGACTGGGAGCGGCGGCATCTCCTGATGCGCATGCACGCGGCTTGCCATCTGCTCACCGTCGTCTGCCCGTTCCCGATCACCGGTGCCTCGGTTTCCGAGGACGACAGCCGTGTCGACTTCGACGCTCCGGATGCCGGCTTCACCAAGGAGGACGTCACCGCCGGGCTGATGGACCTGGTGCGGGCCGATCATCCGATCTTTGTCAGGCTGATCAGTGACGAAGACCTGGCCGCCAATCCCGGCCTGGTGAAATCCAAGAACGTTCGGCCGCCGGTGGGCACAGGCAAGATCCGCCTGGTTTGTATCGGCGACAACGCTTCGGTGGACAGCCAGCCCTGCGGCGGCACCCATGTGAAAAGCACCGCCGAAGTCGGCGAAATCCACATCGGCAAGATCGAGAAGAAGGGCCGCGAGAACCGGCGCTTCCGCATCCGCTTTGGGCCGATGCCGGCAAACTGAACAGGACAGTGATCGCCAAAAAGCGAGCAGGAGAACAAAATGGCCGAGGACAGCCCCTTCACCGTCGACGCAGACTGGCTGCAGCAACGTCTCGGCGAGCCGGGCCTGACGATCATCGACGCATCCTGGTATCTCCCGGCGCAGAGGCGCGATGCGCGCGGCGAGTATGAGTCGGCCCATATCCCGGGCGCACGTTTTCTCGATCAGGATGCCGTTTCGGACCCGGATTCGCCCCTGCCGCATACCTTGCCGTCGCCGCAGCATTTTGCCCAGTATGTCGGCGCCATGGGCGTTTCGGCCGATGACACCATCGTCGTCTACGACGGGCCGGGTTTCTTCTCCGCACCCCGGGCGTGGTGGATGTTCCGGGTGATGGGCGTCTTTCAGACCTATATTCTGGAGGGCGGCTTCGATGGCTGGAAAGCCGCCGGCAGGCCGGTGACGGCCGAACCGACCAAGATCGCGCCAAGCGTGTTTCATGCCGATTTCGACGCCGGGCGCGTCGCCAGCCTCGCCGACATGCGCGGGATCGTCGACACCAAGGCGAGCCAGATCGCCGACGCCCGTGGACCGGGCCGCTTCACCGGCACTGAACCTGAGCCGCGCGCGGGTATCCGCTCCGGCCATATGCCCGGCGCGCGCAATCTGCCCTATTCGGCGCTGTCGGAAAATGGCGAGCTGCTGTCGAAGGACCGTCTGCGCAAGGTGATCGAGGAGGCCGGCATCGATCTGTCGAAACCTGTCGTCACTTCATGCGGCTCCGGTATTACCGCGGCGGTGGTGACGCTGGCGCTGGAAACGCTTGGCCATACAAACAACAGGCTTTACGACGGCTCCTGGACGGAGTGGGGCGGGCTTTCCGACACGCCTGTCGTGACCGGCCCCGTTGTGATCGGCAAGGAATGAAGACGGTGGAAAACGGCGCGCTGGAAGACATCGAAGTCACGGTGACGTTCCTCGAGATGCATGTGCCTCCGGCCTATTCGCCGCCTGTGCCGTATAACCGTC
>NZ_RZRK01000950.1:0-2151 GCF_003997835.1 Mesorhizobium sp. M7A.F.Ca.CA.004.12.1.1 | reverse complement strand
GGCCCTTGAGGATGACCTCGCCAAGCTGGCCGACAGCCGTTCCAGCATCGACGGGCTGGTTGCGGGTCAGGTCGAGAAGTTGTCCGAGGGCCGAGATATCCTGCGGCGTGCTCTGGAATCCGACCTCAATGCGATCAAGGGCACCATTGCCGATCAGTCGCAGAAACTGGTCGATGACCGAGCACAGTTCGCCCGGGCGCTCGAGGCTGATCTCGAAAGCGTCAACGGCTTGGTCAACAGCCATTCCGAAAGGCTCGTGCAGGACCGTTCGACGCTGTCGAAAGCGCTTGAAGCCGACCTCGAAAACGTCGGCGGCCTCGTCAACAGCCACGCGGAAAGGCTCGTCCAGGAGCGCTCGACCCTGTCGAAAGCGCTTGAGGACGATCTCGGCAAGCTGGCCGAGAGCCGCTCCAGCATCGATGGCCTGGTCGCCGGCCAGGTCGAGAAGCTCGCCGAGGGCCGCGATGTTCTCAAGCGCGCGCTGGAAGCCGACCTCGCCAAGCTGGCCGAAAGCCGCTCCAGCATCGACGGCCTGGTCGCCGGCCAGGTGGAGAAACTGGCCGAGGGTCGCGACATTCTCAAACGCGCCCTCGAAGCTGACCTGCAGAAGCTCACCGAAAGCCGCGGCGATATCGACAACATCATCGCCGGGCATGTCGGCAAGCTCGCCGAAGGCCGCAATATGCTGACCCTCGCGCTGGAAGACGATCTCGGCAAGCTGGCTGAGACCCGCAAGGATGTCGACCGCTCACTGTCGGGCCACATCGACCAGATTGCCGCCAGAAGCTCGGACATCTCTGCCGCTATCGCAGGCGATGTCGAGAAAATCGAGCAGGCATTCAGCCGCCAGACCGGCATCATCGAGGAGCGTGCCGGCACCATGGAGCGTGCGCTCTCGACAGGCGTAGACAACGTCCGCGCCGTGCTCGAGAAGAGCGCCGTGTTTGTCGCCGGCGCCCTGCGCGAAAAGGTGCTGGAAGTCACCAGCACCCTGCACGAGCAGGCCGGTGCCGCTTTCAGCGACGCCGACCGCAAGATCGCCGAGCGCGCCGAGCAGACGTCCGCCGCCCTGCTGGCGCGGGCCGAAGACATCGCCCGCACCTTCGAGGATGCAGACCGTCGCCTCCACGCTCGCGCCGAAGACACGTCCAACGCCTTGCTTGCCCGTGCCGACGATACGTCCAGCTCGCTGCTGGCCCGCGCGCATGAAACCGCCGATCAGCTGGCCGCTCGCGCAAGCGAGATCGCCGGCACCTTCGACGCCGCGGATCAGAAGCTGGCCGCCCGTGCCCAGGAAGCCGCCGATCAGCTGACTGCCCGGGCCCAGGACACCGCGGATCATCTGGCCGCCCGTGCAAGCGAGATTGCCGGCACGTTCGATGCGGCCGACCAGAAGCTGGTTGCCCGCGCTATCGAGACCGCCCAGTCGCTGGCCGCGCGTGCCGGCGACATCCTGCGCAACTTCGAAGGCGCCGACCAGCGGCTCGGCATGCGCATCGGCGAATCGGCCGAAGCGCTTGCCGCACGCGCGTCGGACCTTGGCCGCATTTTCGAGGCCGCCGACCAGCAACTCGTCTCGCGCATCGCCGAAGGTTCGGAAGCGCTGTCGAGCCGTGCCTCGGAAATCGGCCGTATCTTCGACGAGGCGGATCAGCGTCTGGTGTCGCGCATCGCCAGCAGCACCTCCACGATCGGCGAGCATGCCGAGACGATCGTCGGTGCCTTTGCCGATACCGAGCAACGGGTTGCCGAACGCGCAAGGCGGACCGGCCAGGAGATGGCCGTGCACGCCCGCGAAATCGAGCAGGCGCTTGCCGGTGCGGACGAGCGTTTCGCGTCGAGTGCCGCGGCCGCGGCAGCCCGTGTCGAAGAGCAGGTCTCAGGCGTCGAGAACCGCCTCGCCTTCACAGCCGAGACGATGGGCCAGAAGCTCAACGAACAGGTGTCGAATGCCGAGGCGCAACTCGTCTCGCGCGCCAATGTGATCGCCGAGACCTTCACCGCGGTTGGCCAGCATATCGGCCAAAGCACCAACGATGCCGCCAAGACGATCGGCGCCAACACCCGCGAACTCAACACCATGCTCGCCGCACGTTCGGCCGAAATGTCGAAGATCCTCGACGAAACCGCACGGCCCCTGGTCGAGCGCTT
>NZ_RZRK01000094.1:0-11458 GCF_003997835.1 Mesorhizobium sp. M7A.F.Ca.CA.004.12.1.1 | reverse complement strand
GATTACCATCCGGACGTGTCGTTCAGGCCAGAGCGGCTTCCCGAAGAGTAGGAAAACGCCTGCTACGAGAACGATGATCAACCCCGCTGCGAACGCATTCGCGATGATATGACCAAGCCGCATGCACCCTCCACAGAAGAGTACCCGCCACGCCAAGCGAGCCGTGGCGGGTAATCAACCAACCGACGATGAAGGGACGATGATCGACGGTCACATTCCAAATGTCGAAAAGGCTGTGTTGTTTCACGGGTCAGACCTTTGCGCTTCTGCATTGGAGGTTCGTCGGTGCTACACGCGTGCCTGCCCGAACAACCATCTGCGCACGGCAAAGGACCGCCACCGATCAGCAATGACGGGCCCTGCCTCGAGACTGCTCGGCTGTAAACCAAGCTATGGACTGAACTTCGATTTCAGAAGCAGGTTCCCTTGATCTCCGAACTTGAACTTCAGTGGGTCGGCCCCTACTGGGGCGCCGAGGCGGACCCGGCCGAGGCTTGGGGGCCTCGACAGGCAGCGGGGGGACGCTGCCGCTTTCGAACCTGCCTCGTCATATCAGGACTAGCGCACAAAAAAGCCCGCCACCTTTCGGCAGCGGGCTCCTGGAGAGGCAGGCCATTTGGGGGACGGGTGCTGCCCCAACGAGTTTCCTTTTTGTCACGGCCCGATCTTTGTCAATAATGAAACGTTGCTTGGCTCGATGCGGACTGCGCCAAGGATGCTACAAGATTTTTGGATGCGGTGCGGACGAGAGATGGGGGCATCACTCGGACGCGACTGGCTCAGGCGGGCTACCGCATCCACTCCACCATCGCGTAATCTGAAAGTCCGCGCCCCAATGCCTCCACGGATGGAATGCTGATGGCATCCAACTTGCGCCATTCGGTTCCTGGCTATCAAAAAAGCCCGCCGCCTCTCGGCAGCGGGCAGTGTAGGTCCCTAGGATCACCCCGCGGTAACTAAAGTACACCCCGCCTCGCCAAAAGGGAAATGTTAGATTTCTCTAATGGATGATTCGGACCCTTGGGGCTCGCCGTGGCGTATCAAATACGGGAGCTTCTTGCGGGGCGGGTGATAGCCGAGTATCGCGCAGAAGCGCCGACCTCTTTCCGTGCAGCCGAAGGCGCAACTGGTCGACCTTTGACACTTCACCGGACGGGGGACTACTTCCTTGAGGTGACCGATGAGACCAGCGGGACAGTGTTCGCGTTTCAGTACGCCGACTTGCTCTACTGAGAGGGCTCGCCTCCGTTCGGCGCACTGTTGGGTGTTGCTGATTGAGCAGTGTGCACAGCGCCGTAATGATCTGCGGGGGGGAAGAACGGCTTGACAATCATCACGCTGTCTGGGACGCCTTCAGACCCCCAGGAAAACGCACCATCGCCGCTGATGTAGACCACAGGTAGGGTTGGGTTGGCTCGCCTGACGTGCCCGGCTACTTCCCACCCAGATTCTCGAGAGCCGAGACGGATGTCCGTAAGGAGGCCGGCGAACTTGTTTGGACCCTCATCAAACGCCTTTACGGCGGCTTCGGCACTCGGCACTCCTACGACGAGAAAGCCAGCGTCCTGCAAAGCAGATTCAAGGTCGAGCAGGAGCCTGTGGAATTCCAAACCCGTCGCCACCATCTCCCGTGAGGGTCTTCTGCGCCGCTTGCCTTGATGCAGTGTATGAATTCTTGGTGACCTAGTTGCTGGTCTCGGCAAAGAGCCGCTCCCGGTCCAGAAGGTCAATAACTTGTTCCGTTTTTCCTTACCCCAGAGCGTGGAGAGGCGCGCGCGGTTCCAGTCGCCTTCACCCTTGATGATCTCCTGAAGTGCCCCGCGGTCAATCACGATCTGCGACGGTCTACCCCTTGGTAGTCCCATTTCCGCGCAAGGGAGCAAACAATTTGGATTCGTCTGCGCATTTCGGATCAAAATGCAGTTCCGACCGTTAGACGCGCAGCCAGGTTGGAGGCAGCGATGAACGTCAGTGACGAAGCCACGAAATCTCTTTGGATGAAGGACACGGAGTTGCCCTCGGCCCCGCAACTGGAACAGGATGTGCTATGCGACGTGGCGGTGGTGGGGGCTGGCATGGCCGGCGTTTCTATTGCCTACGAACTTGCGCTGGCGGGACAGTCAGTGGTGCTGGTCGACAGGGGGCGGCTGCTCGGTGGGATGACTTGCCGCACGACCGCCCACTTGGCCCCGATCTGCGACGACGGCCTAAGCGAACTCGTCAAAATCCGCGGCGAGGATCTCGCTCGAGGTTTTCAAGAGAGCCAGCAAGCCGCTGTCGACCGGATCGAGGAACACGTCAGCGATCTTGAAATAGACTGCGACTTTCGTCGGCTCGACGGATTTCTTTTTCCCGCAGCCTGGATGGACGAAAAAGAAGCCACCAAGCAATGTGATGAAGAGTATGAAGCGGCCGGCAAGGTCGGCGCAGTCGCGGAACACGGCCGCGGCGTTCCGCTGAAAGGCCATGAAGCGGCGCCGGTGCTACGCTATCCCGATCAGGCCACGTTTCACCCACTGAAATATCTTCGTGCCCTGCTTGACGATTTCGGGGAGCGCGGAGGCAAGGCTTTTGCCGAAAGTGCCGTGACCGAGATCGAGGAGGGTGAACAGATCCGCCTTCGCGTGGAAGGGGGCGCAACCATCACCGCCGACAACGCCGTGTTTGCCACAAACTCGCCGGTCAATACGGTGGTGGCGATCCACAGCAAGATGGCGCCCTATCGGACCTATGCGATGGCATTCGAGCTGCCCAAAGCAACTCTTCCGGACGCGCTCTATTGGGATATGGACGATCCCTATTACTACGTTCGTCTCCAACCTGGGGAGGGTGACATCGACTATCTAATTGCGGGCGGTCGTGATCATAAATCTGGTGAAGCCGATGACGGCTCGGCGCGTTTCGATGCATTGGACGCCTGGATCCGGGCCCTTGTTCCGGAACTGGGCCAGGAAGCAGCGCGTTGGTCTGGCCAGGTTCTCGACACGATCGATTATTGCGGCTTCATCGGCCGTAATCCTGGCAGCAAGAACGTCTTTATCGCTACCGGGGATTCAGGACAAGGAATCACCCACGGAGCGTTGGCTGGCCTGCTCATCCGGGACCTTGTCGTCGGTGGATCCAGTGTGTGGGAGGAGGTTTATGCCCCCGATCGCAAGCCTCCCTTGGCATTGGTGAACTACGTTAGCGAGAACCTGACGGCGTTGAAGAATTTCGCGGAGTATCTGTTGCCCGGCGAGATCAAATCAGCCGCCGATCTGGAACCCGGTCAGGGCGGTATTCTCCGCGACGGTTTGAGCAAACTCGCCGTGTGCCGTGACCAAAACGGTGGAACGCACATGCATTCCGCCAGTTGCACGCATCTCGGCTGCATCGTCCATTGGAATTCGACCGAGCAGTGCTGGGACTGCCCCTGCCATGGCTCCCAGTTCGCGCCGGATGGAGCCGTTCTCAATGGTCCCGCTATCCGTCCTTTGTCGGCCCGGACCGGAACCGCCTCAGATTGGTCCAAGAGATCACACGCACAATCCCACAGCGGCGCAGACTGAAACTCCCGGTCCGGTCATGAACACCAACATTTCAACCGGGCGGGGCGCTTTTCCCACCTGGACACTCTTCATCGTTCAAAATATCTCGCTGAACACGAGGATCGCGAACGCGACGACGGTGTCGCGCTAGACCAATGCCATCGGCATGTAACGGATGATTACCCTGTCTTGCCGGAAACGGCGCTCCAGTTCGGAGCGGCGGGCGCACCAATCGGACAAGTCGACTTCTTCCGCCATGACCTCGAAGATGACAATTTCGTCGATGGCGGAGTCGGCACCCTTTTGCCACAACCCCTCCGCTGGCGCCTGAAGGTAGGCAGTCACGCCATCGAACCGGGCAGCCAGCTCTTCCTTGACCCGATCGAAAGCTTCCCGCTCAAATGGCCGGCCGTCATTGTCCGCGCGCGGAAGCAGGATTTGGAAGAGGTGCATGACGACTTCTCGCTGAAAAGCATCCAACGGCTTTCATGGCGCCCCGTTCCTTCGGGAATAGCTCGGCCGGAGTGAAACTGGCGAAGCTGACGCTTGAGCGGGGGGCTGAATTCTCTGCCGAAACACACGCCCATCATTCAACGCTACGACCTCGTGCTGCCGTAAACGTGCCTGAGGTCCGCTCGACGGAGAGCCCGATTAGCGACCTTCGTGCCAGCCGCACGGCCGGATGCGAGCGTCACATCTGCCGGCTGCGACTTCGCCCAATACGCTCTCGACTGCGGGCTTTTCGACGGGCAACTCTAAGCTCGGCAAGTGTTGGCCACCACCAACCCCTCAGGCGTTCGGTCGGGCCAGCGGCCACCCTTGCGGGCCATGTCCTTACAAGTTCGCCCAGTGTAGCGGAGCGCCATCTGCCCCAAACGAATTCGCCGTTCGAAGCCATTGCGTGAGGATAAAGGGAAGTTGCGTCTGATGGCGCGACCACTTCACCGGAAATGTCGGTGAAGACGACGACCCCGTAGAGCTCGGTTGCGACAGCGCGACCCAGGTGAGGTTGATCGTGAGTTGGCAACGGGTAGCGGTGACGCCGGCGTTCAGCAGCCAGTTGGCGCGAGGCTCTGTAGCCTTCAGTATTTCTGGCGTCCACACGTCGCCGTTTTCTTTCCTCCGGCTCGGCATGGCGAGCAGCTTTTTCGATGCTTGGCCACCGGCGCCGGAGCTCGTCATATGAGCGAAATGGAACTCTCCAGGCCCGCAATTCGTCGTCCCAACTCGACCACGGGACGGCACGCAACTCTTCAAGCACTGTCCTCGAGTAGGGCGTACGAATGCGCAGGTCGTCCGCGATGTCCAGATATTGGCTCGATATTGGATCGAAGGCGAAGGCATCTCGTCCCTTGCTGTCGTCGTCGGGCGTCGTAGCGCTGCCTCTTGCGCTAGCCACCGGTCAATCCGCCGGGCTGCCGTTGTGCCGGGCACGAACCAGCTCTTGCGCTCGTCACTCCATCTCGCGCGCGGAAAAGCCTGCTGAAACCGCTCGACCGCCATTCGATCGAAGGAAAAGCGGGCTTCGGCGCCACTTGCCTCCTGCTTCTGCGGCCCGGGACGTGGGTTGTAATCCATCACAATGCATCGTTCGCGTTTTGTCGCAGGCAACGCAGTGACGGCCCTAAAAGTTCATCTGCCTAGCAAGCCTCCGGACCCCTGAACCCACGCGAAATGCCAAAGCTGTAGTGAAACTTTCCCCCCGTACCGCGGTTAAGGAGCTGAGAGGACAACACCGTCTAAATCGAACGAGAGAGCGGCTGCGGGCGAGCCTCCCCAAAGGATCGGTCGCGTGCCAGAAGAGGGGAGGGCGCAGGAGGTAAAACATGGCATCGAGACACATCGGTCGCCAGCCCAGGCGCGAGATTTGCGCCGGTATAGAAAAGGAGCGGCGGTTATTGGCGAGGCTGCCTGCAAGACTGACAACCCCGCCGCCGGCATAATGCAATGACACGCATCGCGACCTTCAATTTGAATGGCGTGAACGGTCGCCTGCCGGTGCTCATCAGATGGCTAGGTCAGACCAACTATGACATCGTCTGCCTTCAGGAGTTGAAGACCTCGGATGAGAAATTTCCCGCCGAAGCCATCAGGAACGCCGGTTACGGTGCCGTCTGGCATGGGCAGAAGTCTTATAACGGTGTAGCTGTACTCGCCCGAGGGAAAGAGCCGCTGGAGCGTCGGCGTGGCCTCCCGGGTGATCCTGACGATACTCACAGCCGGTATATCGAGGCGGAGGTGGATGGGATCGTGATCGGCTGTCTGTACCTGCCCAACGGCAATCCAGCGCCTGGCCCGAAATTCGACTACAAGCTCCGATGGTTCGATCGTCTGATCAGCTACAGCCAGGTACTGCTCAGGGAAGGCTCCCCGAGCGTTCTGTGCGGCGACTATAATGTCGTGCCAACGCCGATCGATGCCGCGGTGCCAGGACGTTGGCTAGGCGATGCGGTCTACTTTCCGGAGAGCCGGCAAGCTTACGCCGAAATGCTTGGTTATGGCTGGATCGATGCTGTCCGCCGTATCCATCCGGAGAAGGGCATCTATACGTATTGGAACTTTTCGTATCGTGGCGGTTTCGACAGGAGCTCCGGCCTGCGCATGGACCATCTCCTCGTCAGCCCGTCACTTTCGTCCAGATTACGTGATGCCGGCGTGGACGCTGATTTGCGCGGCTGGGAAAAACCGAGTGATCATGCGCCAGCCTGGATAGAGCTCAACCTACCCGGCCGTGATTGAAGGGTGCCGTTGTTCGCCAGGATGCCGGGCTTTCGCTATTGCAAAGCTGGTCTCTGCACTTGAGCATGGGATCTACCAATCTCGTGGTGGCAAAAGCTTCGCATTCACTGCTGAACTGGCCGACAAGCGCAGGCAGTTTGCGGGCGCCGAGAAGTCGCTTGCGGCCGAAAGCGATGGCAGGGGGGATGTCCTTCGGCCGCCCGATCCAATTACTTCTCAGGCCGAGCCGCGCCATCACGCGCGACCGGCCATCTCTTTGTCGCTCCCCACTAACTATTCCTGTCGGCAAGCTAAAGGATGATGCAGGAGTGAAGGCAGCCAGCGCCGAGGGTACCCGCTGGAGCTCATGGGCTTGGCTTCGGGTGGCACCAGTACGGCAGCGGCCGCGTGGGATCGCTGGTCACGGCCTGTCAGTCAGGCATCTGGCGCATGCCGCGCGGCGGGTGAACTCGCGCGGAGCTAGGTGATCTCATAGTAAAAATCGCAAATCAGATCCGCGACCTTAGTCGCTTCAAAATCAGTCATATGCGCGGCGGTCTCAAGAGCGACAGTCTCCATATCGTCCTGATCGACGGCCAGAAGGTCTAACAATTTCGCAAACTTGAATTTGAGCTCTCGGTCGCCGTCGAATTCATCGATCGTGACGTTCAAAATATTTACGTTGGCGTCTATCAGCCGCGTTTGAATGCTGTCGGAAGAGGCCGCTAACGCGCGAACGGCCGCAAAAAAGTGCTCACGCGCTTTGGTGTATTTTTCGCCCATTTAGAAACCTCGGTGGGTTAAAATGCCTTGGACGTGAGGGCGGAGCCGGGACTTAGGCTTTCGATAGCGCCGAAGTCAACGCATGATTGCCGCCGCAGGGCGTTTAACGGTCACTTTCTATAAGTTCGTCTGCACCGCCAATCTTCGGCCCTGTCATCCAAGGCGGCGCCACGGGAATGTCTTCGATCACACCCACCCTGCGTGCCCAGGTCACAAACGTCTTGTGCGCGGCCTCGACAGACTTGCGACCATCATATGCCGAGTAGCATGTATCACACGCCGCCCCGTGGAGAAGGCCGCGCCTTTCGACCGGCCATTCTTCCAGAAATTCTATGGCATCCATGACGCAACCGATTTTTCTGAGGACGAGACTGTCATCTCGTACAAAAATCGGCTGTTTGAACGTAGCGCTTTCCATCGTGACCTCCCTTCCAGCCTAAAGCGACGCTTGTGCCTCTTCGGGTGACGCAGGATTTTCCTCGGCAAAAGCATGCCGGTCCGCGTGACGCCTTCTCGGCACAGAGAGGATATTGGAAATGCCTCTTTTCAGTTCAAGAGAGAAGTGGCCGGCCGAGCCCAGCAGCCTCTTGGCAATCGTGTCGCCGTGCACCCCATCCCGCTGCCGCGCGTCGGTTCAGTCCGCGAGGGCTTCGAGCCACCAACCTGCACGTCGGCGATCTTGCCCTCGCGTAGCAGGGCGGCCTCGAACCGGCTATGGGAATTCGCGTCAAGATGTACTGGAGTGCAGCAGCCCCGCGAAGGGCCGATCCAGTACCAGAGGTTGAACTGTGTTTCCTGTTACTCATGTCCATGGCGGCCACTTCACACAAACGCGGGATAGATCGCCGAACCGGAACGGCATCAGCATCGATTGTGGTCTCGCGCGTAAAAAAAGAGCGGGCCCGGAAGATCCGGACCCGCCAGCGGCTATGATCAGGCTGCAGAAAGCGGTCGGTTGTTCGCGAGCCAAAGGCTGGCTGCTGCCAGGGCCGCAACCACAACGCCAGCGATGACGTGCGACCACATTGCTGCCGCCAGGCCGGCAAAGCCAAGCACCCAAGGTGCGGCCACAATCCACAGGCCGACGACAAGGTTCGCCCATTCTTCAAATTTGTGGAACGCCACCAACGCGCGCGCCGCGATCAGAACGGTGATTACGCCCGCGATGAAGGCGTGCCAGACGGCAACAGCATCGGCAGCATAGCCAAGGAGCCAGGGCGAGAGCGCCAGCGCGATGCCGGCAAGGATATTTACGACATCGAGCGCCGGCCTGCTGCTGTCGGAAGTGAGATTCTTCAACATCGATCATTCTCCTTTCCTGCGTTTCAGTACGTCAATGTACCGCCCTTGAGTCGAGGGCGGGTGCGGCAGCGGGCCTGTTCGGCCCGATGCCGCAAAGCTTCTTGGGTCCCGATTTGAAACGGACGCAGCCCTTCGGCGAGATCGGCTCAGTCAGGAGGAAGGATTCGATCTCCCGAGGTTCGAACGCATTGCCGGCGATCTCACTCAATGCGAGATGCGGCCGGCTCTTCGGGCTGGCCGCCAACCGGGGCGCTGCGCCGCGCGCCCGGCCCGCTGCCGCGACCGCAAGCGCGAAGGGGTTCGGGATCGTACGTTGGGCGTCGAAGTCGATCAGTGGGTCCATTCTTGCCTCCAGTCATGCGGCTATCCGGGAGCATACCGGGCTGAGCCGAGTCTGGAATCTCTGGGTGCGGCCCTCCAAGGCCAGCAGAGCGAGTTCAACCTCGTCCCGTCGCGTCGGACGTGCATTTTCCGGCATGCCTTCTGCGGTGGCCAGGTCGATCAGGTACTCGTTCCAGGCCCAGTTCTTGAGCACGGCAAGTTTCTCGTCGAGTGCGAGTACCGGGTCATCCACGACCTCCATCGGAGAGGCGTAGAATGTCTCGGGCTCGGAAAGCGCCGTCTGTATGTGCGCTGCCTTTGCACCAGCGCCATAGTTGTGGCTTGCCTGAAGCCATGCCAATTGCAGCCGTTGCCAAACCACGTCGGAAAAGACGTGCCTCTGCTCCGATGCTTGCCTGTTGCTGACCTTGGCCTGGCAGCCAGAAGATGGAGCCTGCACCACGTGGTTGAGGCCTTGGCGCTCCGCATAACGGATCGCCGCCTCAAGCGTCGGAAAATCCAGTTGAACCTGGGTCAGGGTGTCCCGGCCGCCCGTATAGCCCATCAGCGGCTCGATGAACGGGGCTGTGCGAGGTTCGAAAATCAATCGCCAGTCCTTGCGGGGCTTTGCTGAGGTCGTGGCCGAGCGGCATGGCTGGTAGATCCGTGCCGTCACGCCATCCGGAAACACTGACCGCCCCATTGACAAAGCCGGCTCGTCGAGACGAGGCCGATTGTCATTGTCCGGCCGGCCGGAGGTCTTGGTTGGGTTTCTGATGTCGCTGCTTTGAACTGTCTCCATTGTCTGTCCCTCCCATAATGAAGGGTGGTATGAGCAGCGGCCGTTACGGCCGCTGCTCATACTGCCGTGCGTCAGTTCTTGCCGTTGATTGCGATCCGCTTGGCCTTCGCCTGCGCCCGCTCGGTCTTGGGCAAGGTCACGGTCAGCACCCCGTTCTTGAAGGCGGCGTTGACCTTGTCTTCCTCGACCTCGTAGCCGAGCGGAATGAGGCGCTCGAAGCGACCGTAGAAGCGCTCGGAGAACTGCCGGTCTTTGTCCTCGGTCTCGGAACGCTTCTCGCCTTTAAGCTTGAGCGCCCCGTTGTCCAGCAGGACTTCTATGTCGCTCTCGTCCAGGCCAGGTATTTCCGCCGTGACGCGGACTTCCTTGTCCGTGTCAGAAATCTCCACGCTGGGCCAAGTGGCGGCAAAAGAGGGACTGAAGGCCGGCAGTCTGGCGCCAAAGCTGCGGAAGGCGTCATCGAACAGCCTGTTTACCTCCCGGTGGAGGGAGACGAAGGGGTCTCGATCTCCATCAGGGAAGAGACTGGGCGCCGAGTTTCCGTTGCCCCGGCCCCATGGGATCAAGTCACGTACGCTCATTGTCTTTCTCCTTTCGTAGGTCTCTGAGCCGGGCCGGACGCCCGGCTCAAGCGATGCCTTCATAGTGGATTGCTCAGGCCGCCAGCTTCTCGGTCTCGACCTTGGGCGCTTCGATCTTCGGCATGCGAGCCCCGCTGGAGATCTCGACCTTGCGCGGTTTCATCTCCTCGGGAACCTCGCGCTTGAGATTGATGCTCAGCAGCCCGTTCTCGAGGCTGGCGCCAGCAACTTTGACATGATCGGCCAGTTCGAACCGACGCTCGAAAGCGCGCCCGTTAATGCCGCGGTAGAGATACTGGCCGTTCTCATCGCCCGATTGCGACCCGCTCACGACCAGCATGTTGGGCTGGTAAGTGATGGTGAGCTGGTCCTGCGAGAAACCGGCGACCGCCATGGTGATGCGATAGTCATCATCATCAACCTTGGCGATATCGTAGGGCGGCCAGTTGTCGAACGAGGCCACACGGCTCGCATTCTCAAGCATGTCGACCATGCGGTCGAAGCCGATGCTGGACCGGTACAGGGGGGTAAAATCGAGGTTCATAACCACATCCTCCTTTGAGCAACATGGATCATAGGAGGCGCCAAGAGCCTTGCCGCCTCCTGGTCTGCCGGCCCCATCGGGCGACCGGCGACTATCAAATTTAGAATCGCGACTTGCACCTTCAAGAGGAAGAATAGGAAAATTTTCAGCGGCAGTCCGGGCGACGCACCCATGCCGCCCTCCCGCCGGCGGGGTCACTCGCCGACGGATCCATGGTGCAGGAACAATTATGTGGCGCTTAAATCCGATCGATGAATGGCACGAACCCGGCCACCACCGCGCTGTCACTGCCATCAGGACCGGCAAGCTCTTCCGATTGATCCAATTGTTGCAACGCATCCATGATCGCATCGAAGCTGACCGGTTCACCCGCCCCCGGCAGCATGCGAAGCGCTGGCACGGATTCTACCGCGCAGGCATCCGACGCCCATGACGAAAGGATGGCGCGCTTCTCCTGAACGTCCAGGGCAACGTCGGCCAAAACGTCGTGGGGGTGTTTGAAATGCCGTGCCGGATGCAGCAAGCGGTCCAGAAAAACGTCAGGGGCCACGGGTTCAATCGAGGCAAAATGGGTCGAAATGGCTGCTTCCATTGATGGTCCTCCGCTTCAGACAATCTCCTGCGTGGTTGAGTTTGGCGGCTCTCGCGATTCCCGCCAGACGAAATTTTGGAACGTCTCAAGCAGGTTTCAATGGCTCGGCACGGGTCACATCCCCGTCGTCAACGCCTTAGAACCATTTTATCGGGCCGGTGAAACAATCGGCGAGAATCTCAGTTCTGGCGTCGGACGAAAATCAAGGACCCGAATCCGGCAGGAGAACCAGTCATGTCTTACCTCTCCAGGAACTTGTGCATTGGCTTGATCACAGGAGCCCTGATG
>NZ_RZRK01000949.1:0-2154 GCF_003997835.1 Mesorhizobium sp. M7A.F.Ca.CA.004.12.1.1 | reverse complement strand
ATCCACATCTCGTCGTTGGTTTTGAGAGGAATTGATTAACCAACTTTGTCCATATTTTGAAGCAATCGGCAACCAACTACAGACGCGGCAAACGCGTCGGGGACCACCTGGGATCACTCACAGAATGGTCGTCGCGGCTCTCAAGGCCGCGTACGGGGAAACCGGTTGAAGCGAGATTGGTTGCATGGCGTTGTTGAGTACACACAAAAAAAACCGGGGACAGCGTGAGGGCGGCGAGTTCGTCGATGCTCCGCGTTCCTCTTCCTTCAACGCTGGCCGGGTGGCCCGCTGGGTCGCGCTGCCTTGCGTCAGCACCGCCATCGGCCTTTGGTTGATCGGCACCATGGCCGGCCTCAGTTCCGTCGGCGCCTCGCTGTCGGCGACTTCGGTTGGCCTGCCCCAGACGCTGTCCATGCCGGGATCGCTCGCACTTACCGATCCGCTGAAACAGCACTTCTTGAAAGCACCCTTCGTGCTGGCCAATGCCAATGGCGGCACTCAGGCTCTGCATGATCATTCGGTGCAGTGCGGCGCCAGCTGTTTCAAGCTGGCCAGGGTAAGCTCGCAGGCGGAAAAATCCGAACGCCTTGTAGCGCAGGCAAAGCCGATGCCTGCCCTTGCGAAGTCGAAGGCGCAGGAGCGCTTCGAACGCATGGAAGCGTCGCTTTCGCCGATGAAGCTGGCCGCTGCCTTTGCCGACGCCGGAAAACCTGCCGCCACTGCCAACACGCGCCCGGTGATCTCCACCGTCGCACCGCGAATTGCCGAGGCGTCGCTAGTGCCGTCCGTCCAGGTCACGGCCAGCCTGTCCGATAACATGCCAGTTCCGGCAGCCGAACGTTTCGCCCGGCTGGATACCGGTTCGGTGGTCGTGCAGATCGCACCGCAGCCGATGGGCTTTGCCCAATCCGATACGCCAGACAATTCGCAGTTGGCCCTTGCCCTCGTGCGGTCGCTGCCGGTCGACGCCGAGGCGTTTGCCTCACCGCTGCCGATCGAGGAATCGTCAGCCGATATCGCGGTTTCGCCCGTCGAAACCCAGCAGGATCAACCCGGCGATGCCGCCTCGCTGCCGGACGCGCTGACCGACGACGTGCCGTTGCCGACCCGCCGCCCGCAATTCGACCCGCCGCAGCCCAAAATCGTGCAGCAGCAGCCTAAGCCGGTCCAGCAGCCCAAATCTGTTCAGCAGCCCAAGCCCGCCCAGCAATCGAAGCCGGCGCGTGAGACGGTCCAGCAGGCCCAGCCGGCAAAACCGGCGCGGCAAGGCCGGCCGGCCGATGGCGGCGATGTGCTGGCCTACGCCAAGCCGGACACGCCTTCGGGCGGCCTTGGCAAGGCGTTCAGGAACCTGTTCAACTCGCCGGGATCCAGAAGCGGCGCCGGCAATGGCGTCGCCGTCTACGATATCAGCGCCGCCACCGTCTACATGCCTGACGGCTCAAGGCTCGAGGCGCATTCTGGCATCGGCGCGATGACGGACCAGCCGCGCTATGCCGACCAGAAGAACCGCGGACCGACACCGCCCAACACCTACAATCTGTCGCTGCGCGAGTCGCGCTTTCATGGTGTGGAGGCCTTGCGCCTGACGCCGGTCGATGGCCGCAACAAGTACAATCGCGACGGGTTTCTGGCCCATACGTATCTGCTTCGGGGCCGCTACGCCCAGTCGAGCGGCTGCGTCGCCTTCAAGGATTATGCGCGTTTCCTCGCCGCCTTCAAGAAGGGCAAGATCAAACGCCTCGTCGTGGTGCCGCGCCTGAACGGGTCGGCTACGCAGGTCGCATCAGCCGCCAGGGGCGTGTAGCGACAAGAGGCTTTCGGGCGTACCTTCCCGCCTGCTCCTGACAGCCTGCTGTCAGGAGCAGCGCTGTCCGGCACGCCTCTCCCCACCGCGCTCTTTCCATTTTGGCCAGGAAATCCCATATTCGGGACATGGCCAAATCTCCCGACAAAAAAACGCCGCCGACGGCGAATGACGACCGCGCCGCGCCGAAGCGGCGCAGTCCGCTGACCGATTTCCTCGACGCTTCGGAGCCGCTGCACAGAGGCGGCTTCGCCGAGATGCCGCAGCCGGAGCTCTCTGGCACGCCGCTGACCGGTTCGATCGCGGACTGGGCCGAGCAGATCGAGCAGGAGGCCGAGAAGGAAGGG
>NZ_RZRK01000948.1:0-2154 GCF_003997835.1 Mesorhizobium sp. M7A.F.Ca.CA.004.12.1.1 | reverse complement strand
GTTGATCGCTGAGCCGTGGGACATCGGTTCCGACGGCTATCAGCTCGGTAATTTCCCGCCGCCCTTCCTCGAATGGAACGACAAGTATCGCGATGACGTCAGGCGCTTCTGGCGCGGCGACGCCGGCATGGTCGGTGCGCTGGCGACCCGGCTTGCCGGTTCGTCCGATGTGTTCGCAACGAACCGGCAAAACGCCAGTCGGACCGTCAATTTCATCGCCGCCCATGACGGCATGACGCTCGCCGATATCGTGCGCTACGAGCGCAAGCACAACGAAGCCAATGGCGAGCAGAACCGCGACGGTCACAATGAAAACCTATCCTGGAACAACGGCGTCGAAGGGGATGCGGACGATCCGGCCGTATGGGAGTCTCGCCAGAACGATCAGTGCGCGCTGCTCGCCACGCTGTTTGCCTCGCGCGGCACCATCATGCTGACCGCAGGCGACGAGTTCGGCCGCACCCAGCAAGGCAACAACAACGCCTATGCGCAGGACAACGAGATCACCTGGCTCGACTGGGCCGGCCGTGACCAGGTGCTGGAGCGCTACACGGAGGAACTCTCGAGGCTGCGCCGGTCGATGCCGGCGCTCTCCGATACAAGCTTCCTCACTGGCCAGCCACCGGCAGGTTCAGAGATACCGGACGTCGCATGGCTGACCGAGACAGGCGCGCCGCTCAATGAACAGTGCTGGCAGGACCCGCAGCGGTACCGCCTCGTCATGATCCTGGGTGGCGTCAGCCGCCTTGCCGTCATCATCAACGGCGATCGCCGGGCCTGCATGTTCACCTTGCCTGAGCGAGACGGATTCTTCTGGGCTCCAGCCATCGAAGCGCCGGATGCGGCGGACAGATCGCGACCGATATCGGGACGGGCGGTGATCTTCATGATCGAACGAGCGCAAGCCGGCACAGGGGAGAAGCGCAATGGCGGCGAGTGACAAGACCGGATGGTGGCGTGGTTGCGTCATCTACCAGATCTATCCGCGCTCCTTCCAGGACACGACCGGCGATGGCAGCGGCGATCTCGCCGGTATCACCTCGAGGCTCGCCCATGTCGCCTCGCTTGGTGTCGATGCCGTCTGGCTGTCGCCTTTCTTCAAGTCGCCGATGGCCGATATGGGCTACGACGTGTCGGATTACTGCGATGTCGATCCGATGTTCGGCACGCTCGAGGATTTCGATGCGCTGGTCGCCGAGGCGCATCGTCTCGGCCTGAAGATCGTCATCGACCAGGTGCTGTCGCATTCGTCCGACAGGCACGACTGGTTTGTCGAAAGCCGCGCCAGCCGCGATAACCCCAAGTCGGACTGGTATGTCTGGGCCGATGCCAAGCCAGATGGCGGGGCACCCAACAACTGGCTCTCCGTGTTCGGTGGCCCGGCCTGGGAATGGGATTCGACCCGCCGGCAATACTACATGCACAACTTCCTAGCCTCGCAGCCCGACCTGAATTTCCACAACCCGGAGGTCCAGGACGCGCTTCTCGACACGGTGCGGTTCTGGCTGGAGCGCGGCGTCGACGGCTTCCGGCTCGATACGGTCAATTACTATGTCCACGACCGCTGGCTGCGCAGCAATCCGCCCCTGGCGTCGAGCGTCGCCGGCACCAACGGCGAGACCAACACCTACCTCTACCAGGAGCATCTGTTCGACAAGACGCAGCCGGAAAACCTGGCGTTCCTGCGCCGCTTCAGGGCGCTGCTCGATGAATATGACGACCGCGCCGCGGTTGGCGAAATCGGCGATGAAGGCCGCTCGCTGCAGACGCTCGCGGCTTACACCTCAGGCGGCGACAAGCTGCATATGTGTTACACCTTCGACCTGCTCGGTCCGCAGTTCTCGGCCGCGCATGTGCGTGGCTGCGTCGAAGCCTTCGAGGCGGCCGTCTCCGACGGCTGGGTCTGCTGGGCGTTCTCCAACCATGACGTGGTGCGCCATGTCAGCCGCTGGACAAGGCCGGGCAGCGATCCCGACGCCGTCGCAAGATTCTCGATCATGCTGTTGTCCTGCCTGCGCGGCTCGATCTGCCTCTATGAGGGCGAGGAGCTGGGCCTGGAGGAGGCGGAGCTGGCCTATGAGGATCTGCGCGATCCCGTCGGCATCCGCTTCTGGCCAGGCGTCAAGGGCAGGGATGGGTGTCGCACGCCAATGG
>NZ_RZRK01000947.1:0-2169 GCF_003997835.1 Mesorhizobium sp. M7A.F.Ca.CA.004.12.1.1 | reverse complement strand
GGGCAGGGGAGCGCAGCGAAAATACACCTTTCGCTTCAGCGGCATGGCGCGGTTTCTGCACAATCAGGTCCCGCGGCGCATGATGCAGCCAGGATAGGATGATGACGTGGCTGGCGCGCTCCAGCCCCTGCAGGCCACTTCGGTAGGCTGTGTCGATGGTCAGCACCGCCTTCTGCCCGGTCTCGCGCGCGGCGCGCATGTTCTTCGGGCAGGTTTCGCGCGTCGTCCATGGCGAGGCAATGCGGCCGATGAAGACGATCCCGCCATCAGGCGGCATCAAGGCCGGATCGTTCTCCAGCCTCTGCTCGCCTTCGCGCGCCTCGAACATCTCACGCGTTTCAGTCATGGTCCACGTCTCTTAAAACGCCACACAAGCGGCATTTTCTTGTCCGGAAGCGACATAGCGCTTGCAAGGTCGCTAAAATCGACATAAACATATGTTTATATCTTTTCAAAGAGAATACGCTGATGCATGTCTCGCTCGACACTATGGTGGATACGTTAAAGGCGGCGGCCGAATCCAGCCGATTGCGCATACTGGCACTTCTGTCGCGCGGTGACCTCACGGTTTCCGATCTTACCGAAATTCTCGGCCAGTCGCAGCCGCGCGTTTCGCGGCACCTGAAGCTGCTTCTGGAGGCCGGACTGATCGGCCGCTACCAGGAGGGGTCGTGGGCCTTCTTCCGCCTGTCGGATGCGGATTCCGCGCGGGACTTCGTCATGGGGCTGGTTTCCGGCATTCGCGGCGCCGATCCGCAGGTCGAGCGCGATCTTGAGCGTCTGGCCTCGGTCAAGCGCAAGCGGCAGGACCGGGCGGTCGCGTATTTTTCCGTGAATGCGGCAAGCTGGGACCATATCCGATCGCTGCATGTGCCGGACCGCGCCGTCGAAGCCGCAATGCTGAAACTGGTCGGCAAGCGGCCGTTCCAGTCGATGCTCGATCTCGGCACCGGCACCGGGCGGCTGCTTGAAATCTTCTCGCCGCTTTATCGGCGTGGTGTCGGCATCGACATGTCGCGCGAGATGCTGACCGTGGCGCGCGCCAATCTGGACAAGGCAGGCGTTTCGAACGCGCAGGTTCGGCAGGGCGACATCTTCGCACCGCCGGTCGAGCGCGATGCCTTCGATCTCGTCACCATCCATCAGGTGCTGCACTATCTCGACGATCCCGCCCGTGCCATCCACGAGGCGGCGCGGCTTTTGCGTCCGGCCGGACGCCTGGTCATCGTCGATTTCGCGCCGCATGCGCTGGAATTCCTGCGTGAGGAACACGCGCATATGCGGCTCGGCTTTTCCGACCGGCAGATCGCCGACTGGTTTTCGGAAGCCGGCCTCGATCTTGAAGACAGTCAGGAATTCGAGCCGCGTGGCGGCAACGAGGCCAGGCTCACCGTAAAACTCTGGCTTGGCCGCGACCGGCGCCTCTTGATCGCCGATCCTTCCAACGACACAAGGCAGATAAGGGAAACCGCCTGATGAACCAGTTCCGCTTTTCCCGCCGCCCCGACATTGGCGACAAGGTCAGGGTTTCCTTCGAATTCTTCCCGCCGAAGACCGACGAGATGGAAGCGAGGCTGTGGGAGACGGTGACGAGGCTGGAGCCGTTGAAGCCGAAATTCGTCTCGGTGACCTACGGCGCCGGCGGCTCGACGCGAGAGCGCACCGCGCGCACTGTAAAGCGCATCCTGACGGAAACCGGTATTCCTGCAGCGGCGCATCTGACCTGTGTCGGGGCAACGCGCGACGAGGTCGACGCGGTCATCCAGGATTACAAATCGATCGGCATCAACCGGTTCGTGGCGCTGCGCGGCGACCCGGCCTCCGGCGTCGGCGGACCGTATCGGCCGCATCCCGGTGGCTACGAGAACGGCGCGGAACTGGTCGCCGGGCTCAAGGCGATTGCTGATTTCGACATCTCCGTCGCGGCTTATCCGGAAAAACATCCGCAAAGCCCCGATTTCGCCACCGACATCGAGATGCTGAAGCGCAAAGTCGACAATGGCGCGACGCGTGCCATCACTCAGTTCTTTTTCGACAACGATCTCTACGAGCGCTATGTCGAGCGCGTCCGCCGCGCCGGCATCTACATCCCGATCGTGCCGGGTATCCAGCCGGTTCACAGTTTCAAGCAGGTCGCGAACTTTTCCGCGAGGCCGGGCACATGCGCGC
>NZ_RZRK01000946.1:0-2180 GCF_003997835.1 Mesorhizobium sp. M7A.F.Ca.CA.004.12.1.1 | reverse complement strand
GTGCCGAGCGGGGCGGCTGGATCGATGGAAGGGTCGATGGCTGCAAGAGCCTCGGCGGCGCGGCGCTCCTGCTCTCTGCTGGCGACGAAGATGCCGCCGCGCGTCAGCGGATGGCCGAGGAACATGTTCTGGGCGACGCTGAGGCGCGGCACCTGCTGCAATTCCTGATGGATCATGGCGACGCCCGCAGCGCGCGCGGCAACCGGGTTGGCGAGTGTAACCGGCTTGCCGTCGATGAGGACGCTTCCCGCGGTCGGCCTGTAGACGCCAGACAGGACGCGCAGCAGCGTCGACTTGCCGGCGCCGTTTTCGCCGAGCAGGCCATGGATTTCACCGGCCCCGACCGAGAACGAAACGCCGTCAAGCGCCCGTACGGCCGGAAACAGCTTGGAAATGCCCTGGAATTGCAGCCGGGGTGACATCGAGTTCTATCTCCGGGCCATGGTGCCGGACAGAAGCGAATTGCCCTGACCGGCACTGTTGGTTGGCCTTACTGGCCCGCAGCCGCGTCCTCGAGCAGCGCCTTGCGCGCGCCGGCGCCGGAATAGCGGTCGGCATTGTCCTTGGTGATCAGCGCCTGGGGCGTGGCGACGACGCGCGGCAGCTTCTGTCCCGCGACGAGACGCAGAGCTGTTTCCAACGCCACTTCGCCGGTCAGAACGGGGAAACTGTCGACCGTGCCGGTCAGTTCGCCGGCCCGTATGGAGGCATAGGCATCGGAAATGCCGTCGGTGCCGAAGACCGCAACCTTGTCCTGCAGGCCGGCGGCCTTGACAGCCTCGACGATGCCCAGCGCCATGCCATCATTGTTGGCATAGAAGCCGATCAGGTCGGGATGCTGCTGCAGGATGTTGGTGGCCGCGTCATAGGAGGTCTGGCGGTCCCAGTTGCCGGGAACGCTGGCGACAACCTCGAACTTGCCTCCCTCGGTAATGGTCGACTTGAAGCCATCGGTGCGCTGCACGGCGGCATAGACGCCAGCCTGGCCTTCGACGATGGCGACCTTGCCGCCATTCGGACGATTCTTGACGAACCATTTGGCGACGCGCACGCCATTGTCGCGTTGGACGTTGCCGACATAATGCTCGGCCTGCGGGATGACGGCGTCATTGACATTGACCACCGGCACGTTGGCGGCCTTGGCCTGCTCCATGATCGGCTGCAGATTGGCATCCGTCTGCGGCGAGACGAGCAGCACGTTGTAGCCCTGCGTCACCAGGCCTTCGGCGATGGTGAGCTGGCCGAGCTGGTCGCCCTCGCTCTGCGCTGCCTGATAGACGACGGGAACGCCGACCTTGGCGCCGAATGCCGTGTAGCCCTCGCCCAGCGAGCGCCAGTATTCATTGGTCAGCGTCTTGGAGACCGCGCCTGCCTTGGTGCCTTCGGGCAGCTTGGGGAACGCGCCGAACTTGGCCTCGACCTGCGACCAGTCGATGCGGTCCTTTTCCGTGTCGGAATTGAGCGGCGCGAGGTCGGCGGAAAAGGCAGAGCCGATCGAGAGCGCCATCAATGCGGCGGTAGCGGTGGCAAGCAGAAGTTTCATTGTATTCCTCCCTGGTTGAAAAACGGCGATGGCGCGGATGCCTCAGCTATCCGGCCCGAGCATGATTTCCTGGATGATGGCCTGCGACGTCACCGCGTCCTGGCTGTCCATGGCGGCGGACAGGCGATTGTCCTGCTCCAGCCGGTCGACGACGCGCAGCATGCGATTGACGGTGGCGATGTTGACTTCGCACTCGCGCACCGGATCGAGCCCTGTCATATCGGGGAACGTGTCGAAATAGATGGCGCCGGCGTAACCGTCGCGGCGAATCTGCCTGAGCATCTCGATGGTCTGCAGCGTGTGCACCGCGCCGACCATCAGGCCGTCGTCGCGCTTGGCGTAGCCGTCGTTCAGGTGCACGCCGAGCAGCTTGCTGTGACGCGCCACCAGGGCCGCGGCAAAGGCCGGTTGTTCGTCGGCGTAGAGCACATGAGCGAAATCGAGCGTGACGCCGAGATTAGGCAGGCCGACATCGCGGATCGCCAGCAAGGTCGTCGCCGCATCCGGCATCAGGCTGTAGGAGCGTGGTTCGTTCGGTTTGTATTCAAGGCTGATCTGACAGTCGGGATCATGTGCCGCAACTTCACGAATCCCATCAATTTCGTGTTGCCAAAGCGTCGAATAGTCGGCCTGGAAG
>NZ_RZRK01000945.1:0-2181 GCF_003997835.1 Mesorhizobium sp. M7A.F.Ca.CA.004.12.1.1 | reverse complement strand
CGGCGACCTGGGTCGAGATGGTTTTCTTCTGTACGAGCATGAATCAGCCTGAGGCGGCCGCCGTGTTTGTTGACTGGCGCCGTGTTGATTGAAGAAGTGGACGCATAGCACCGTTGTCACCGCGATGCCATGTCGCCCGTTTCGCTTCAGTAGACATGTTCCTCGATAGGTTGATTGCCAGCGATCCGTTCGTAGCGGAAGGCCGACAGGTCGACAGAGCGGTACTCGCCATAGGCAATGAGATCACTGACGCCCGACCCGGTCGCCGCTGCATGCATCATGCCGTGGCCGCTGAAGCCGGTAGCCAGGACAAAGTTCGAAACCTCGGGATGCCGGCCGATGATGCCGCTGTGGTCGAAGGTGTTGTATTCGTAGAGCCCCGCCCAGGCGCGCAGCATGCGCAATTGCTCAAACCCGGGCACGCGATGGGCGAGCGCCGGCCAGATCAACTCGTCGAACAGGTCGTAATCCACATCCAGGCCAAAATCGTCCGGCTCGTTCTCGCGCACCGGCGGAATACCGCACAGGAAGAGCTGGCCTTCCGGCCGCAGCCAGAAGCCGCTCGTGTCGAAGACGAAGGGGCAGTTTTCGATCGTTGCCGGCGTTTCGAAGACGAAGACGCAGCGCTTGCTCGGGACAACCGGCAGTTCGGCGCCGGCCATCCTGGCGATGCCCGCGCTCCACGGTCCGGCCGCGTTGATCACCGTGCCGGCGGCAAGCCGGTCGCCATTGTCGAGCACCACTTCGCCGACCTTTTGGGGAGACGCCATGGTCAGTCCGGTCACCGTCGCGGCAAGATAGTCCACGCCCTGCGTGCGCGCCTTGCGGCGAAAGGCCTGCATCAGGCCGGGGCCGTCGAACCAGCCTTCGCTGCCAAGGCCGAGCGAGCCAAGGGCGAGATCGTCCGTGTTGAGCCACGGGAAGCGTCGTGCCAGATCGACCTGCTCGATCAGTTCGGCGTCGACGCCCATGCCGCGCTGAACGCGGTTCTTGGCACGCTGCGCGTCTGCCCGCTCGGGTGTCGCCAGCACGAGGTAACCGGGCTCATGCAGGCCGATGTCGGCCAACTCGTCGCCGATGGCAAGCCGCGTCTTTACCTGGCGCAGGAAGTCGATGCTGAACTTCGACATGGCAATGTTGGGCGCCGTGCCGAACTGCTGGCGGATGGCGCTGGTCGACAAGGAAGACGAGGAGGCCGTGTAGTAGGGGTCCCGCTCGATCACCGCAATACTGCCATCGAAATCCGGATTGGCTGACAGGAAATAGGCGATCGAGCTGCCGACAACGCCGCCGCCGACGATCACCACATCATAGTTCGTGCCCATTCCAATCGTGTTCCCTATCTCGAATGTCATACGCGGCGATGAAGGATTGGATACTTTCCTCTATCGACCCACCACTGGAATGAGACATAACCCGGTCTTCGATGCAGAAAAAGGGGTTTGACGCGAAAATCAGAATACATTATCCAATTTTCACCAGATATCACCTGCCCGGCAACGTCGCGGCAGCCATGACGAGGATTTCCCGTGGGCCTCATCGCTCCCCGTCTTGACGTCATCAAGCCAAGCCCCAGCATGGCGGTCACCGCGCGGGCAATCGAAATGCGCTCGGCCGGCATCGACGTCATCAGCCTGAGCGCCGGCGAGCCGGATTTTCCAACGCCTCCGCACATCGTCGAGGCGGCCTACGAGGCGATGCGCAGGGGTGAAACGCGCTATACGGCGGTCGACGGCACCGCCGCGCTGAAGAAGGCGGTGGCCGGGAAATTCAGGCGCGAGAACGGCCTCGATTACAAGCCTTCGCAAATCAGCGTCGCGGGTGGCGCAAAGCAGATCATCTACAACGCCCTGCTGGCAACGCTGGCCCCCGGTGACGAGGTGGTCGTCCCCGCGCCCTATTGGGTTTCCTACACCGACATCGTCCTGCTCGGCGAAGGCAAGCCCGTGGTCGTTCCTTGCACGGAGGCGCAGGGCTTCAAACTGACACCGCAAGCCCTGCGAGCCGCGATCACCGGGCGCACCAAATGGCTGCTGCTCAACACGCCTTCCAATCCGACTGGCGCCGTCTACAGCCCCGACGAACTTGCCGGCCTGGCCGGGGTGTTGCTCGATCACCCGCATGTGCACGTTCTGACCGACGACATCTACGAGCATATCCTGTTCGATGGACGTGCCTTCC
>NZ_RZRK01000944.1:0-2185 GCF_003997835.1 Mesorhizobium sp. M7A.F.Ca.CA.004.12.1.1 | reverse complement strand
ATCTCGAGCTCGCGCTCGGCGTTGGGATAGTCGACCCAGTGATAGAGGCAGCGCCGCTTCAGCGCATCGTGGATTTCGCGGGTGCGATTGGTGGTGATGATGACGATCGGCGGTTCTTCCGCCTTGATGGTGCCGAGTTCGGGCACCGTCACTTGGAAGTCGGACAGGATTTCGAGCAGAAAGGCCTCGAAGGCCTCGTCGGTGCGGTCGAGCTCATCGATCAGGAAAACCGGGGCAGCGCCCGTCTTTCCGGTCAGCGCATCGAGCACCGGGCGGCGGATCAGGTATTTTTCGGAAAAGACGTTGCGCTCCATGGCGGAGCGCTCGACCTTGCCGGCCGCCTCCTCCATGCGGATCTCGATCATCTGCGCGGCGTAGTTCCACTCATAGACGGCGGACGAAACGTCGAGGCCTTCATAGCACTGCAGGCGGATCAGCCGGCGACCGAGCGCCTGTGCCAACACCTTGGCGATCTCGGTCTTGCCGACGCCGGCCTCGCCCTCGAGGAACAGCGGCCGCTTCATACGCAACGACAGGAACAGCACGGTCGCCAGCGACCGGTCCGCCACATAGTCCGCACCGGTCAGGAGATCGAGCGTCTCGTCGATCGTCCGTGGCGCGGCGCGCGGTTTCAGCTCGGTCATTCTTTCTCCGTGAACGCCGCCGCTCCGCTGTCCAGAACGTGGTAGCCGCGGGCGTGGTAGATCAGCGGCCGCAAATTATCGCCCATACGCAGACCTGTCACCTTGCCAAAAAGCACACGATGGGTGGCCAGATCCTTGGTGTCGATCAATTCGCAGTCGAACACGGCAAGCGCGCCTTTCAGCGTCGGCGCGCCGGTGGAGATCACATCCCATTCGCCAAGCGCGAAACGTTCCTCGACCGGCAGGCCGGTGATGCCGGAAAAGCCGACCGACAGCGGCTCCTGGTGCGAGGCCAGCGTGTTCAGGGCAAACCTGCCGTTTTTCACGAACAGCTCATTCTTGGCATTTTCGCGGTTGAGACAGACCAGGATGGTCGGCGGCGTGTCCGACACCGAACAGGCGGCGATCACCGTCGTGCCGCGCTTGCCGGCCGGCCCGTCGGTGGTGACCACATGGACGTGGCCGGCAAAGTGGCTCATCGCGTCGCGATAGGCCTGCGGCCCAATGTCGTTCTTCTTCAGCACCGTATTTTTTCCATGGTCAGGATCCTACCGACATATATGGCCAGATATAGCCCGCCACAAGCGAAGTGCTTGAGCCATATCCCGAAATTCCCGTGTTGCACCAAGGCCGGGCAGCCTTTAGGTCTTGGCGGCAATAGTGCCAGGAGCATAGAGCCGGCACGGAGGGACCCATCGCTCGAATGCGACCCAAGACAAGAACAATAGCGGCGCTGTTCTGGCTGTTTCTGGCCAGTGCCGCGGATGCCCAGACGCTGCTCGTCGGCGTCGCGGCACCGCTATCGGGACCATCTGCCATTCTCGGCAAGCAGATCGAGGCCGGCACCGGCCTGGCGGCCGAAGCGAACGGCATCGAACTGAAGACCGTGGATGATGCCTGCACCGCGGACGGCGGCGCTGCCGCGGCCAAGGAATTCGCAGCCGCCAAGGTCGACATCGTAGTCGGGTTTCTCTGCACCGAGGCGATCGAGGCGGCGATGCCGATCCTCAAGGACGCCAACATTCCGGTCATCACCGTTGGCGTGCGGACCGAGAGCCTGACCGACCGCCGCGCCAAGGCCGGCTGGCCGGTCTATCGCCTCGGGCCGCGCGGCGACGATGAGCGCAACGCCATCGCGTCCGCCCTCACCCATCTATGGCAGAACGAGCTGTTCGCCATTATCGACGACGGCACCATCTACGGACGTGAGATCGCCGAGACGTTGCGGGCAGCGGCCGAACAGGCAGCGCTGAAACCGGTATTCGTCGACACGTTCCGGCCACAGCTCGACAACCAGATCGGCATGATCGGCCGGCTGAAGAAGGCTGGCGCGACGCATGTCTTTGCCGGTGGCGACGGCGACGACATCGCCATCATGGGCCGCGATGCCGCACAGCTTCAGGCGGGCATCGTCTTTGCCGGCGGCGAAAATCTCCGCACACCGCCGGGCGATGTACCCTATGCCGTGGGCACGCTGATGATCGCACCGCCGGAATGGGCCGATGTCGCCGATCCAAAAGTGCTGGCGGCATTTGACGCTA
>NZ_RZRK01000943.1:0-2187 GCF_003997835.1 Mesorhizobium sp. M7A.F.Ca.CA.004.12.1.1 | reverse complement strand
CAAGTATCCCATGCCGGAGCAGGCGGCGCGTGACGGCCATGCAATTTCCGATGAGAGCTTTGCCGGCCATTTCGACGACGCGATGGCTGATGTCGACATGGATTTCGACGTTCGCGCGGATGAGCCGAATGCCTTCGACGAGCCGCACGCGCATGATGCGCTTGTCGATATCACTGACGCGAACGGCGACATTCCCATCCCTGAAGGCATTTCGGACGATGCTTTCGACCTAAGTTTGGACGACGCGTTTGCCGAAACGGCCGAAGAGCCGGTCGCCGAGGTTGCTGCCGCTACGGTCCAGCCGGCGGCGCCAGAGGCTCATGTTGCGCCGGCGGCGCATGCCCCGGCCGCGGACGAACGGAGCCTGGAAGACGAGTTGAATGCGCTGCTGGGTGCCATGACGGCGCGCACGGCGCTGGTCGCCAGTGAGCCCGTCACGGCTCAGCCGGCTGTCGCCGCCCTGCCGCCTGTTGCCGAGCCCGCCGAGGAACCGGCCGATCTTGTCGGCGACCTCGACTGGGATCTTGACGAACCCGCGCCTGAGCAGGACCGGCATGTTGGCACGGCCCAAGCGGCCGATGCGGATATTGACGACCTTATGCTTGATGAACTCCAGGATACGACTTGGCACACGGCTGGCGATGTCGATTTCGACGATGATGCGTTCGACGCGGCTTTGCCCAAGGATCTTGATCCGCGTGACGAAGCCACTGACCGGGACAATTCGGCGGATTCTCTCGATTGGCTTGCGGAGCGTTCCCAACCGGCAGAGCCGACGCGTTCGTGGAGCCGCGTGACGCCGGTTCCGCAGCAGCCGTCATTCAGTGCTCAGCCTGCGTTTGCTCAGCCGGCCGCTTCGGTGGCATCCGTGGCCGCCGCGCCGGCAGTCGCCGCCATGACGTCCTACCGTTCGTCCGAGCCGGTCGAGACCGTGGCTCCCGCTGCCCCGGTGCCGGCGCCCCAATCGCGCCAGCCTGCGCATTACGAAGACATGCCCGACGTCGAAACGGTCGATGTACCCGAGCGTGTCGTCGCGCTAGCCGACGATCTCGATATTCCCGAACTGCACTTCGAGGAAGACCAGCCGGCGTCGTCTGGCTACGACGATCTCGATGCGGAGTTCTCCAGCCTTCTCTCCGAGATGAACGCGGTGGAGGTCGCTCCTGTTCCCACGAGCAATGTGGCCAGCGCGTCTTACGATGATGACTCCTATGCCGCGGGCTTCAAGCCGGGCTATGACAGCCTCAAGCCGGCATATGACGGGGTCAAGCCGGGCTACGACGGGCTCAAGCCGGGCTATGAGCCGGAAGCGCGGACCTATGCCGCGCGGCCGATGGACATGTCCGCCCGCGCGGCGGCGCCCACGGGTTATGCCGACGCCTCCGGCTTCGACCTCGACGGCCTGCCAGGGAGCCAGCCGGTTTCGCAAGCCGATGATTTTACTGTCGATGAACTCGACTACGATCCCGAACTCGACGAGGCTATGGCTGTTCCGGGTCTCGGCGAGCGTGAGGCCGGGAGGCCGACGCGCGGACGCGGACTGTTCATCGCCGCGATTGTCGGCGCGGTCGCGGTCGCGGGCGGTCTCGGGGCCTTTGCGCTGTCCTTTGGCGGCAAGGGCGGCAGCGAAGCGCCTGTCATCGTCAAGGCCGACAACGCGCCGATCAAGGTCAAGCCGGAGAATCCGGGCGGCGCCGTGGTGCCCAATCAGGACAACAAGGTCTACGACGCGGTCAGGGGCGCCAAGCCAGCCGAGCCGGTCCAGGAAAAGCTGGTCACCAACGTCGAAGAGCCAGTGGACGTCCAGGCGAAAGATCCGGCCCGCGCCATCGACCTTTCGCCGGACCAGAATGCAGCCGCCGCTGGAACCGATGTCGGCAATGCCGCGCCGATGGCCGGCGCCGCTTCGGCCGACAACGCTTCTGCCGACAATACGGCGCCCGCGCCCAAGTCCGAGGACCGCATTGCGCAGGTGCTGCAGGATGCCGACAAGGGCACCAATGCCGATGTCGTCGCCGTTGCGCCGCGCAAGGTGAGGACCATGGTGGTCAAGTCGGACGGTTCGCTGGTGCCGCGTGAAGATCCGGCAGCGCCCGCCGCGCCGCTAGTGGCCGCCACCGAGCCGGTCGATCCGGCGCCGCAGCATGTTGCCCCAGTGGCCCAAGCCGACGCGGACCAGACCGGCAC
>NZ_RZRK01000942.1:0-2189 GCF_003997835.1 Mesorhizobium sp. M7A.F.Ca.CA.004.12.1.1 | reverse complement strand
ATCGTGCACATTCGGCGGCCCGGCAACGAGCGTGAAATTGATGGTGTTGCCGCCCAGATGAACCGCGTTGGCCGGATTGCGCGGCGTCAACACATAGCTGGACTGCGTGGTCTTCAACACGTCTTCGATCAGGCCGCGATCGATGCGGACATTCGCTGAGGCATGATCGACTTCGGCGCCAGCCTTCTCGAACAGCGACAGCGCCCGCGGGCTCATCACCTCGATGCCGAAATTCTCCAATATGTGCATCGACGCCTGATGGATCTGCTCGATCTGGTCGGGCGACAGCATAGCCATTGGCGGATAGGGATTCGTCACCCGCCTGAGCGGCAGTTGCGGGATGGCCGACGGGCCCCTGTTGCTGGTGCGCTCGGCGCCGCGTTTGCGTCTTGGTTCGTTCATGCCCGGCATCAAAGCCCCGGCAAACCGGGCAAGCTGTCGGAAATACGCCGTTTGCGGGCGTGATTTTAGCCACGGCGGCATTTCTGTAATATCTATTTAGAGAAAGCGACGAAATACGTCGGATTACTGACACAAAATCCCCCAAGCGACTGCTCCGACGAAGCGTTAACGAGCGCTGCAAGATTCCCTTTATGATTTCGGCCTATTGCTCTGCCAATGCGTAGCTCGAGTTTTAGTAAAATTGGTGCGGTTTGCGTGCTGCTGGCGCTTTCGGCCTGCGCCACGCCGCCCAGCCACATCAACAATGTCTGTGCCGTCTTCGACCAGAATGACGGCTGGTTCGACAACTGGCAGTCGGCCGCCGAGCGCACACAGCAGAAATACGGCATCCCCGTTCCCGTGCTGATGGCGACGGTCCGCAAGGAATCCGGTTTCAAGAGCAATGCACGGCCGCCACGCACCAAGCTGCTCGGCTTCATTCCGTGGAAGCATGTCTCGTCGGCCACCGGCTTCTCGCAGGCGCTGGACGGCACCTGGTCGCAATATCAGCGCGAGACCGGCAACTGGGCGGCCCGGCGGACGAAATTCGCCGACGCCGTCGACTTTGTCGGCTGGTATCATTCCAAGACCGCAGACACGTATGGCGTTGCCCGCAACGACACCTACAACCTCTATCTCGCCTACTATCTCGGCTGGACCGCCTATGGCCGCGGCAACCGGGGCGATGCCGGCGTCCAGGGCTATGCCCGGGCCACCGACAAGATGGCGCGGGACTATGCGCAGCAACTGAGCGAGTGCGGGAACTGAACTAATTCCGGGCATGAGCATTTCAACCACCCGCTGATGGACGGCATGCCTTGCCGACTAGCGGCAAACGCTCATCGCTTCGTCATCCACGGGCGGAGCAAGGAGCGCAGCGACGCAGCGCAGACCCCTGGAGCTGCTCCGCAGCCCAAGGGATCCATGCCGCGACTTCAAATCGCCGCCGCGGGCAGAAATTGTGCTCCGCTGCGCCCTCGGCTGAGGTCGCGGCATGGATCCCAGGGTCTCCGCGACGGAGCTTCGCTCCTGCTACGCCCTAGGATGACGAAGTTTGGGGAGGCTCCAGCCAATCCCGAATGCCAGCGATGGTCCACCGAGGGAAGACATCTTGCTGCCGACAGATCCCCAACCCTGCCAGATCCTCTGTTCCAGCGCGGCTAGTCGCGAAGCGCATTGACCGTTTCGAGATCGACCATCGGCCCGCCGGGCCGCGACGAAAGCAAGGGAATGCCGTTGCGCTCCCCGCCCGCCTGCGGCGGACGCAGCGAACGGCGAACCAGATCGGAAATGACTTCGCCCACACTGCGATCCTGCTGCCGCGCCATAGCTTTGGCGGCAAGAAGGACATCGTCATCGATTGCAAGTGTCGTTCTCACAATTCGCCCTCCCTCCAAGCATCAAACATCACATGGCGCAGCAAATGAAATTGCGTGATGCAGGTCAGTTCGGTTTCCTGGGCTTGCCCGGCTTTGGAGAACGGCCGGTTTCCGAAACCTCGTCGCGGACCTCGTGACGGCGGGCTTTCGAAACGGCTTCGGCCTCCTCGGCAGCCTGCCCCACCGCATCGGCTGCCGCGCTGCCCGTCTTGCCGCGCGGACGCTTCGGCGGCGTGCCGGCAAAACCGGGGCCGTCGCCGTGCGGCGCGTCATCCGGCACGCCTTCGTGCGCGGCGTGTTCCTTGTCGAACTTGATCACCGGCTCCATCTTGGCCAGCACGTCGTCGGAGAGCCAGCACAGGCTCATAT
>NZ_RZRK01000941.1:0-2191 GCF_003997835.1 Mesorhizobium sp. M7A.F.Ca.CA.004.12.1.1 | reverse complement strand
GTCGAGATCCAGCATCAATGCCGAACCCGCATAACCGCCGGTAACCTTCTTGGCCGGGCATCCCATGTTGATGTCGATGATGTCGGCGCCCTCACCGGCGGCGATTCTGGCACCTTCGGCCATGTGCATCGCCTCACGGCCTGCCAGCTGAACCATATGGACGGGCAGGCCGGAGTGGCGTATGCGCAGCTTGAAACCGGCCCTGCCCTTGGCAAGCTCGCCGCTGGCAACCATTTCGGATACGACCAGGCCCGCTCCATGCGCGTGGGCACGCTGCCGGAACGGCTCGTCCGTAATCCCCGACATCGGTGCGAGGAACACGCGATTGCGGATTCTCACGCCACCGACATCGAGCGGCGCGGCCAATTTGGTCAAGTTAACCATGCACAAAAACCAAGCATCTTCATTCGTTGCACATTCTCTAGCCAGAACCGGCGCAATGTGCAACGCGGAATGACGCCACATTAAGGCGCAATTGGGAAAATGCCGGCCTTCGGCTTTGGCCGCGACCAAAGCGCCGCGCGTCGCCGAGGACGCGCAAAAGACGCTTTGGAATTTCATACTTAGCGCACGATCTTTCCGAAAACCGATTACACTTTTCGGGATCGTGCGCTAGGACCAAACAGGCATGACTGACGCAAGTGAAAATCACGTTTCGGGTGCGGATGGCAAGGTCGCGGTGGTGATCGTTGCGGCCGGCCGTGGTGCGCGCGCCGGACAGGCCAACGGACCGAAGCAATATCAACACATTGGCGGCTTTGCCGTCATTGCACACACGCTGGACATTTTTCTGGCCCACCCGCGGACGAGCGAGATCGTCGTCGCCATTCATGCCGATGACCATGAGTTGTTCCGGCAGGCGGCGGGCGCCAATGCCGAGCGCGTCACCGCCATCATGGGCGGGGCGACGAGGCAGGAATCCGTTCGGCTCGGCCTGCTTGCCCTTAGAGGCCACGCGCCGGCGCAGGTCCTGATCCATGACGCCGTGCGTCCGTTTGTCGATGCGGACCTGATAGATCGCACCATCGCCGCCATCGGCGAGCGCGAGGGCGCGTTGCCCGCTTTGCCCGTCGCCGACACGCTGAAGCGCGAATCGGCCTCCGGCGTGGTTGGCGAAACCGTATCGCGCAGCGGGCTTCACGCGGCGCAAACGCCACAAGGCTTTCCGTTCTGGCCCATTCTTGCCGCGCACGAGAAAGCCCGTCATCTGGGAAAAATGGATTTTACCGACGATGCCGCGATCGCCGAATGGGCGCATATTCCGGTCAAGATCGTTCCGGGCTCGCCGGACAATGTCAAACTCACCTGGGCACGGGATATTGCGATGGCGGACCAGCGGCTTTCCGGCGAACGCGTGCGCTTTCCCGACATCCGTACCGGCAATGGCTACGACGTCCACGCCTTCGAACCGGGAGACCATGTCACTTTGTGTGGCGTCGCCATAGCGCACGACAAGAAGCTGTCCGGCCATTCCGACGCCGATGTCGGTCTGCACGCCTTGACCGATGCGCTGCTGGCGACTTGCGGCGCAGGCGACATCGGCACGCATTTCCCGCCATCCGACCCGCAGTGGAAAGGCGCTGCGTCGCGCATATTCGTCGAGCATGCGGCGAAACTGGTCCGCGCGCGCGGCGGCCGCATCGCCAATGCCGACATCACGCTGATCTGCGAAGCGCCGCGCGTCGGCCCGCATCGCGAGGCCATGACCGCAGCCCTTTCGCAGATGCTGGCAATTACGCCGGATCGCATCTCGATCAAGGCCACAACCAATGAGAAGCTCGGCTTTGTCGGGCGCGAGGAAGGCATTGCGGCGATCGCCACCGCCAGCGTGGTGTTTCCCGGCGAGGTGCCGGAATGACCCACAACGAGCTGGCAAATGCCCTGCTGCAAGCCTGCCAGAGACGCGGCATCATGCTGGCAACGGCGGAAAGCTGCACCGGCGGCATGATCATCGCCGCGTTGACCGACATCGCCGGCTCGTCCGCCGTGATCGATCGCGGCTTCATCACCTATTCCAACGAAGCCAAGATGGACATGCTCGGCGTTTCCGCCGCCACGCTCGGGGCGCATGGCGCGGTTTCGCGCGAGACTGCGATTGAAATGGCGGCAGGCGCGCTTGCCCGTTCGCGCGCCGGGCTGACCCTGGCGGTCACCGGGATCGCTGGGCCTGGCGGCGGTTCGGCGGAAAAAC
>NZ_RZRK01000940.1:0-2193 GCF_003997835.1 Mesorhizobium sp. M7A.F.Ca.CA.004.12.1.1 | reverse complement strand
GCCATACCGAAGCGGCTATGCCCTCGGCCGTCTGGCCTGGATGGAAATGGAATTCCTCGAACAGGGCCTGGAAGCGCGTGCCATCACGCCCGACGGCGTCGATGAAATTGCGCAAGCCGTCGCGCTTGCGCACGATCTCACCCAGCAAGGCGTCGAGCCCGGCTTCGCCGCCCCGATCGAGAATGGCGGCAAAAGCCTCGGCCAGATCCCTGTCGCCGGCGGATGTGCCGGAGATCATCTCGCGGCGCGCCGCGGCGAACAGCGATGCCTCCATCTGGCCGTCGAGCATCTCGAAATGGGCCGGGATGTTGGCTTCCAGCGGGAACTGGTGCAGCACCGATTCGCAGAAGGCATGGATGGTCTGGATCTTCAACCCGCCGGGCGTTTCCAGTGCCTCGGCGAACAGGCGCCGCGCCCGGCGCATGGTCTCGAGATCCGGCCGGCGGCCTTCCAGAGCCTCGACCTTTGCCGCAAGGTCGGCGTCACCGAGCGTGGTCCATTCCGACAGTGTCGAGAAGACCCGGTTGGACATGTTGGCGGCAGCGGCGCGCGTATAGGTCAGGCACAGGATCTTCGAGGGATCGGTGCCGCGCAGCAGCAACCGGATGACGCGCTGGGCCAGCACATGGGTCTTGCCGGATCCGGCATTCGCCGACACCCAGGCGGAATTGCCGGGATCGGCGGCGCGGGCTTGGCTGGTCGCGGTGTCGCTGGGGATCGGATAGGCCTTTTTCATGCCTCCCCTGCCTCGTCGCCGGCATCGCCGCCTGCCGACCATTCGAGCACGCGGGCAAGATGGTCGTAGTCGCCATCGGTCTCGCCTTCGCGGAACGGCAGCGCGCGCGACAGATAACCCGTCGCAGGATCGGCATAGTGGATCAACAGCTTTTCCAGCCGCGCCCAGGCCTCTTCGGCAAGATCGGTCGCGGTCCGCGGCTGGCGATTGTGTTCGAGGATGGATTCCTCGAACACCTCGCCATTCGGCTTCAGCCTGATGAAGGCCAGTTGAGAGGGCTCGCGTACGCCCAGATCCTTGAAGGCGCCGCGCCTGAGCAGCGCGCCCTCCAACGCCAGTTGCGGCGCAAGCAGTGTGTGCGCCTGCGCCTTGGACGGCGAGGAACCGGTCTTGTAATCCAGTATGTCGGCCATGCCGCCGGCCAAAAGGTCAACGCGGTCGGCGTAGCCGGACAGCGTCACGCCGGATTGGCCGACAACGGTCTTGCCGGCGCGCTCCTCGGCATGGCGCTTTGTCACCGCATCGGCGCGCGTGCGCTCCCACCCGATGATGTTGGCGGCGAGTTTCTCGAAGCGCGGCCACCACACCGCCTCGACATCGGCCGGAAGTGCGGCCTCGGCAAAACAGGCGCGGCCGGCGGCGATAAGGCCGGCGAGCGCCTCGGGGGTGCGCGGATCGGCGACACTGCCTGAGAACAGATGCAGGATGGCGTGAAACAGCGTGCCGCGCTCGGCCGCACCGGGGTCGCGGATGACCTGATCGAGCGGCATCAGTCCAAGGATCCGTCTCGCATAGACAGCGTAGGGATCCCGGCGCAGGGTCTCGATCTCGGTGACCGAGAAATGCGTCGGGCGCACCGACAGGGGCGGCTTCGGCTGCGGCCGTGGCGCGAAATCCCGCCTTGGGCCTGTATCCAGCGCGCGCGCCCAGGCGAGCAGTTCGTCGCCACGCCGGCGCAGCTCCGCTGCCTGATTGTTGCCGATAAAGGTCAGCAGCCGCTGAAGCCAGCGCGACGGCACGGCGGGTGCGTCGCCGGCGCGCGCCGAGCGGGACAGCACCACTTTCCCAGCGCCCATGGCCATCTGGAAATCATGCGCGGCAAGGCCGATGCGCCGCTCGGGCGGTTCGAGGTCGATACCGGTCTTCATCAGCCGCGACATGAAGCGGTCGCTCTCGGGCTTGCGCGGCCATACGCCCTCATTGAGCCCGCCGATGACCAGCGTATCGACGGTCAGCAATCGGGCTTCCAGCGCACCCCAGATGGCGATGTTCCGGTCGGTGCCCTGTGCCGGCTTGACCGATTCAGGCGCGATCAGCGCCGCCATGATATCGGGCCACTCGGTCGCCGCGAAGGACAGTGACGCCGAAGCCGCGACCCGCCCGCGCAGCAGTTCGGCAAGCTTTTCGCCGGCGTCACCGGCATAGAGTTGGCCAAGACCACAGTCGGCGGGGCGGCC
>NZ_RZRK01000093.1:0-11476 GCF_003997835.1 Mesorhizobium sp. M7A.F.Ca.CA.004.12.1.1 | reverse complement strand
CGACAGCCGCTCACGTTTCGTGAAAACGGGCTTCTGATAGGTCTTCTTCATCGACATTCCCCTTTGTCAATCCGCAATGTGCCACTCTTTGCCTTCGACCGGGCAGCGTGTCAATCGCTCGACAAAAAAGCCCGCCACCTCTCGGCAGCGGGCAAGGTCTGGAGTAACTGCATAGGTCAACGTGTGGCGGCGGGGTTGGTTGCGAGGCGCTACTCAGCCGTTGGGAACTAGCCCTGTGGAAACCGGGTATCACGCAGTTCTCAGTTTGAGACTGCATTAGGAATCACTCGGGTTGTGTTACTTAGGGTAACCAGAATCTCTGGTTGCATCAATAGTTTAGGTATGAAATCCGGCCAAATTGGGCCGAAAGGAAATCAGCCCAACCTCCCTCTCGTTGTTGAGAAAGAGCGAGAAATCGACGGCGTTATTATGGGCGTTCTTTCAGATGGGACGCCATACCTCAATCAACGCGGGCTAGCGGCTCTTTGTGATGTGCAGAACGCGCACATCGGCACAATCAGCAGTCAGTGGAACGACGTCGATCAAAAGCCCCGCATTCAGCGGATAAAGGCGATCCTTGAAAAAGTTGGCAAAGTCCCGGCAACTGCCCATATCGAGGTGACGCACCGGGGCGTGATCCATTACTGCTACCCGGCTGATGTCAGCCTTGCGATCATGGAATATTACGCCATCGATGCCGGGGTGAACGTCTCGGAAAAAGCCCGCGACAACTACCGCATTCTCGCGGGCTCCCGCCTTCGCGATATGATCTACAGCCAAGTTGGCTACGATCCGCGCCGGGGCAAGGACGTTTTTGCGAAATGGCATGAACGGCTGGCTTTGAACTACCAGTCAGCGCCGAAGGGGCATTTCCACGTCTTCAATGAGGCTCACACGGGGGAGCTGTAACTGAGTAGTGCTATGCCTCAAGCGATTGCCCTGGCGCGACCTTCAAAGCGATGAGCGAACGTACGGCTTTCGTCACCCGCCCCGCAGCACGCGCCAGATGTCGTGCCAATAGGCGGTAACAAGGGAGGCCAGGGCCGCCGCCGCCATGCCGGTAACGCCCAAAGCGCCGAGCCCCATCAGCTTCCACCGGGTCACCTCGGCAGTGACCGCTTTAACGCCCGTCATGTCGTCGTTGAGCGTGCTTACAGCGGTTTCCGTGGCCGCAACGCGGTCGACCAGTTCGTCGGTTTTGGCATACATCTTCGACCGGCTGGCGGCAGCGCGCTGTTCGGATTGCTCGTAGCTCAGGGCGACACGGGAATCGCTGTCCTTGATATCGCGTCGGATCTCCGTGATATCCCGCTGCATGTTCTGCGTGGCCTCCAAGAGCCCGCCGATCATCATTTCCAGGCTCTTGTTCGCCGAAGTGTTCGCCTGCTAGTTCAGTTCGGCCCGGCGCACGGCGCTGGCCTTGGTGTGGCGGTCGCACTCGGCGGCCGTGTAGAGCTTGACGGCGCACCCCGGCGCCATCGTGCGGTCGATCTTGTTCTGATCCTCGAAGGTCTTGCCCTTGGCCTCGGCGAGGCTGCTACCTATCGCCGCCCGGAGGGCTGGAACACCGCTCACGCCGGAAGTCCCACAACCCGCCAGCAGAATTGCAGTTGTCAAAATTCCGGCTGGCATCAATGCCTTTGCGGATCGCATCCTGATTGTCCTTCTCGATCTTGGCGCGGACCTCGTCGGCGCCCCAGTGCTTTATTAGTTCGTAGCCGCCCCACACCGCGCCCGAAGCGACGGCGATGGTCGCGGCTATCGCGATGACGTCGGCGAGTGTTCTGTTGATGCCGAGGACACTGGCGATAATCGCTATGATGGACCCAATCAGCCGCCCACCTCCGCTTTGATCTGACGCACCGCAGAGACGATCTGGGAGCGAAGCAGGAGCAGGACCAGCAGGAACACCAGCAGGACAACGCCGCCCGCGAGAACCGCCTGCCAGTCCATTCCGGCGAGCCAGCCGAGACCGATGGCGCCGGAGCCGAAGAGGCCGGTCAGCCAGGAAAGGAACCCAGATTTCTCCATGACTTTCTGTTCGACCTTTTCAGGAACAACAGGTTTGTCGACCGGCACCTTCACCTCGACAGTCACTGGGGGCGGTGTGTCGGGCAAAGCTGACAGCTTCAGCGCTTCGGCGCGCACCGACTTGACGCGGTCGGACCAGCCACGGCCGAAAGTTTTCCATGTCGGGAGACGCTTCAGGAAGCCTAGGCGCTTGTCGCACAGTGCGTCGATAACAACGCCGGCCGGCTTGGCCTTTACAGCAGCAATTGTAGCTGGACCGATGCGACCGTCCTGCCTGACGCCCACAACCGCCTGAAGGTACTGGCAGCCCGAGCCGGCCCAGAGTTGACGGCAAAATCAAAGACGGCGTAGTCGACACCGCCGGGAAGCTGGGCACCAGCCGTCGCATCCCAGTAGAACCGCCGGTATACTGTCGATACTTGGGCATCAGTGATCTTGCGCAGATCGGCCTTGGTAGCATCGGCTTTCACATAGCGGCGGAAGTTGGCGAGCGTGACGCCTTTCATGGTGGCGCCGCCGGGGTCAGCCGGATTGTCTGACCAGAGGCCTTCAGATTTCAGAACGAGCGCAAGCGCCCGCGCAAAGTTGCGGTCCATGGCTAGTACCTTTCTGCCGTGATGGGCAGTCATTGAGTTTGGCAATGAAGGTGGGAGGGCTGAAAATCAGCCGGTTGAGGAGATCAGCGGTCTAAGCGCTCGCATTCATCAAGTAGGCCACCAAGCTCCAGGCAGAGATCGACGCGGCCGAGGCTGTTGGCGTTGTCATTAATCCCCATGCGGCGGTTGTAGGATGTCACGGTGTCTTTCAGTTGAGAAACACGACCGGCCTTATGACCGCTCGAATAAGCGAAACCAGCGATGCAAACACTTGCGGCGATTGCAAGCGCGGCAGTCTTGGCGTTCATTGATATTTTCGCCTCTCGAATCAACTTGGGGAGAATTCGTCCATGGAAGACAGTTTGACTGAAATAGCGGCGCGGCTCCAGATGCTCTGGAAGGCTTGGGCTCCCGCAATCGGCCTTGGCGTTGCCGCAGCCATCGGCATGATTTGGACCGTTTATTTGCCGATAGTTGGGCTTCGCCATCTGCTCGGGTACAACTAGCGGGGACTCGGCCCCTGGGCCGCCAGGGCCGGTTGAATGCGCGCCGCTAGGCCGAGAGCCTACCAATGGCCAAGCCGCTGTTTAGCTTCGACAGTTGCAGGACGGCTTGGTCCCGGAGGCATAATGATCGTTCCGAAAAGATCGTATCGATCCATCCAGGGTTTACGGGCGATCGCCGCTTGGATGGTCGTCCTCGGGCACGCAGTCATAGAGGCAAACGCACTGTCCGGCCAGAATACCCTCATGCCCCTTCGCCCATACACTGACGTCATATGCCATTTTGGTGTCGATATCTTTTTCGCCATAAGTGGGGCGATAATGTATTTGATCACGCAGCGAAGACAGGATGCCGGACGGATAGCGGACGCTGGTCGTTTCACGCTCCGGCGCGTACTGCGCATACTTCCTTTGTTCTGGCTGTCCATGATTCTCACGCTCTGGACCGGGAGGGGCACGCCGCCACCTGACGTGTGGGCCTGGACGCGCCAGCTCTTCCTCATCGATTTCCCTTTGCCCCAGCCAGTCGGCTGGACGCTTGTATTCGAGATCAGGTTCTATGTGCTGGTTGCTGTCATCGTGATGATATTTCGAAACCGCAAGCTGGGTTTTGCCGCTCTGGCTGTCTTTCTTCTGCTGGTATCGCAGGTTTGGCCGACAGCCGAAACGATGACAAGCCCGATCATGTTGGAATTTGTGATGGGGATCGCTGTCGCGGCGGTATGCCAATCAGGGATCCGCTTGCCGGCGAGCTTGCTGCTCTTGGGCGCCGTGGGCTGGTTTCTCTATGCCTCTATTTGGTTATACCCCACCATGGAGATCAATGCGTTCCGCTGGTACGGCTTCGGTCCGCCTGCCGCGTTGTTACTTTGCGCGGCGATGATGCTGGAGCGCGATGGCAAGCTGAGGACGCCATCACTGGCGCTGGCTGCCGGAAACGCTAGCTACAGCACGTATCTCTGGCACCTGGGCCTGATAGGCGTATTGAGCTCGTTCTGGTCGCGTAGCCCCCTGGCGAGCGTTGTCTATCTTTTTGCGTTGCTTTTCCTGACGGCCGTCGTCAGCGCAGTGAGCTATCGCTTGATCGAGCGACCGCTTATCGTGCTTTCGAAACGCCGCGTAGAGAGCGGGGAACTCCATTAAGCCCTGAATTTTGGATTGCCCCAGCGGCTTCGATCTGGCTGAATGGGCGATTTAAAGAGTATGTGCGTTGACATCGCCCCAGCCTAAGACCGCACACCGAACAAAGCGGGCTCCCTTGCAAAGACTCTCGTCCTGGTAGGCCTGAAATTGGAAATCGATGTTCAGTGCGCACCCGCAAAGAGCGAGCCTATGAGACCGTCCGGACCGAGATCGTCAAGATCAAAACTGCTATGGAGGCTCATCACGGAATTCAATTGGAGCGACTACGTCATCGCCGCAATCCTAGTCGCGGCAAATTATGGTTTGATTTCTGCAGTCACCGGGGCTTGGCCAATCGAATACGGCTACATTCGGCTACTACTCGATTTCTAGCCGCGCAGATCAGCACGCCCTGCCATCTTATCGACAATCATGGCTTAGCTGATCAGGCCATTTCGCCCGGCAGTTGCGAGCAGCTGGATCTTGTGCAACTCTTTCAAACTGGGGGAGTGGGCACATGTATTGGCAAAGGGTGTTGTCTTTAGGGGCTTTGCTCCTCTTTTCTGCTTGCACATCCGACTACTTGAACAACTATGACTCGGTGACGCTCGCGGCCGGCGATGCGAACCACGCCAACATGCTTCTGCAGACCGTCGATCCTCTCAATCCAAACAGCAACAACACCCACATCGAGGGCGACGGCGCCCGCGCGGTGGCCGCCTTCAACGCGTATCGGCGCGTGGCGCCCGCTGGTGGTGCCGACTTGGACTGTGCAGGCGGCAAGGGAAACAATCCGGTTGTAGCCGGTCCTGTGAAAATCACTGGTGCTGACACCAACCGGCTGGATGGCGATCACGACGGCGTAGGCTGCGAGTAAATGGACAAATCCCGATACGACAATCGCTCAGACCAATGGCGCAAACGGCAAGGTGCACAGCGTCGGCGTGCCCGCCTAATAGCGGCCATCCCAAAGCGGCTGGTCTTCGTGACGGTTGCTGCGGCAGCCGCCTTCGTCGCGCAGTTCGCCGTGCAGCACAGCGAAAGTTCCCCTGACCTTCACGTTTCCAACTGGATCGGACGTACCCCGGAGCCGATCGCCGGCGTCGCCTCTGTCATCGATGGCGATACGATCGAGATTCATGGGCAACGCATCCGCTTCAATGGCATCGACGCCCCCGAGTCCGCCCAGCAATGCGACGACGCCAAGGGCGTTCGCTACCGGTGCGGGGCGAAGGCCGCTGCAGCACTGGACGGGTTCTTGGCCGCCTCGAGGCCGGTCACATGCACCTTTATCGCCTGGGACCGCTACAACCGCTTTGTGAGCGACTGCCGGCGTGCGGATGGCGCCAGTGTGGCCGCATGGATGGTCGAAAACGGCTATGCGCTCGACTGGCCCAAGTACAGCGGTGGCGCCTATGCAGCGCAGCAGGCGAAGGCCGAGGCGGCGAAGGTCGGCCTGTGGGTCGGACAGTTCCAACTGCCGTGGGAGTGGCGGGCCGGGTATGGAGACAACGCCAGGCCGGCAGTGAGCCAATCCCTAGGCATCGTCGGGCGCCAGGTCGCGCAGCTATTCCTGCCAGCCGCGGCGGAAATGCTCGCAGATCAGCTCGTGCGACGAGGCTCAATGGTATCTCAGTAACTGTCCGTGGGGTGGCAAACTGGACCGTGATGGCGACGGGCAGGCGTGTGAAACGCTCTGCTAGTGAGTGATTATCGGCTGTGAGGGTCGCGGACCGATTTGGGGGTGTGGGGGACTACAATGAGAATGGGTCGACGAGCCGCAGTTTCGGCTGCGGTAGCCTTGGCGCTGGCAACCGCCTCATGCACGACCTCGCAACAGACACTAGCCAAGAACCCGAGTGCCGTCAGCACTTCAGCCCTTTGTAGAACCTTATCCTCTACGAAGGATGCGAAGTTTCAGGACGATCTCTACGCTGAGCTCGTTCGGCGATCCGTGACTCTCGTCCAATGCGCCGACATGATCAGAAAGCAAAATCAGGCGATAGCTGCCGGTATCGCCATTGCAGCTGTGGGCGCAGCCGTTGCGGTATGCTCGAATAACGACTGTGGCGGGGGCGGATACGGCAGGCCGAATTATTACCAAGGCGCCGATTGGGACGAGTTCTACAACCAATATCGCCAGCTCGTTTGGGCTTGCCGCGATATCGCTACCGGCCAGTTCGTCGACTACAGCAATTGCTTCGGCAAAGCGCAGACAGATTGGCGCTGGCCCGCCAAGTACGCCTACTGAAACACACCAGCAGTCACGAGATTGGATGGCGGAATAGACTACTACATCTACGAGAACTGGACCCACGATCATGGCCGGATCCATCGAGCTGATTGCGGGTTTTGCAACGAGGGTTAAGGCACGCAAGGCTGGAACCGGAGATAGGAACGGCCGCTGGCACGGACCACTTGATCGGGAGGCGGCGTTCGCAAAAGCTGCCCAACTCGATCGCGCCGATATGCGCGCGTCCTCAATATGTGATCCCTAGACGGTCACTTGGACGGGGACCAACACTAATTCCATAGCGGCAAATCGGTCCAGTTCGCGGGGAAGCCCGCGTGACCGATCTTGATATTTGGCGCCACAGGGAATGCCGCCATATGTTCTCTCAGGCGATCCGCCCAGTTGGTCCGCGGGTTAATACGTTTGAGTAGCACCCTCATTATTGCCAATGCCGCATAAGGCCTGCGATTAGCTCCAGCCATCTGCAGCAAATGGTCCAGCTCGCGCATGCAGGATCGAATGCGGCGCATAGACCGCACCGTCGAGACGCATCTGACCGCTGTTTGGCGCAATCACACCGCTGAGAATCTTGACCAGCGTGGATTTGCCGGCGCCGTTTTCGCCGAGCACCGCATGGACTGGCGGCGACACACTCAACAGACTTCCTCAAAAACGCTCTCTTCCATCCCAAAATATGCAGTGAGAACGTTCTCTTTTTTCTCGAAATGCGCTGTGATCAACAGATCATCGACGCTTGAATTGCGGAGCCACATATCTTCGGATTTTCATACCGGGCTGCTGTTTTCAACGGCGGTTCAATGAGACCGCAATGATGATGATGGCTCCTTTGATGACCTCTTGGATGCTGGTCGATAGACCGAGCACGAGAAGACCAAACCCGAGAATGCCTATGAAGATTGCGCCGACGACGGAACCGACGATTGATCCATAACCGCCAAAGAGACTTGTCCCGCCTATGATCACGGCCGCGATCACATCCAGTTCGAGACCCGCTCCCAGGCTGGGATTGCCGGCCGTGGAGCGGGCTGCGAGCATCAGGCCAGCAAGGGATGCGGTCATGCCGGATAGTACAAAGGCGAAAATCTTGACGCCGTCCGTGCGCACACCGGAAAAGCGCGCGGCAACAGCATTTCCACCGGTCGCATAGACACGTCTGCCGTAGGGCATCTGATGCAGCAGGTAGTAGCCGACAGCCGTAAGGACGATCGTCCACCAGATCGGTGCCTGTATGCCCAGAAAACTGCCGTTCCAGAACAGATTCGAAAAATCATCGTCGACGATCGACACTGGCCGGGTGCCGGTGATGGTCAGCGCCAGTCCGGAGAAGATAGACAACATGCCAAGCGTCACAAGAAACGATGGAATGCGCAGTTTTGTAACCAGCACGCCCGACACCGCGCCGATCGCGGCTCCGGCGCCCAACACCAGAAGGGCGGCGACATAGGTCGGCACACTTTGATCGAGCAGCAACGCTCCGATCATACCTGAAAAGCTGGCAACCGAACCGACCGACAGGTCGATTTCACCGCAGATGATAACGTACGTCATGCCGATCGCCATCACGGAGACGATGGCTGTGATACGCAGAACGGCGCTTGCGGTTGAGACCGACGCGAAGTGGGGGGCGAACAAGACGAAATAGAGGGTGATCGCCAGGAAGATCACATAGGTGATGTGATCGCGGAAAAAATTCATCGCACTTGCGCTCATCGGCATCGAGGATGGTTTCATGCTGCAACTCCTTGGGCGCGTACTGTGGTCTGTCTGGCGACCTCGGCCTGCAGCAACGCGCGAAGCCCAGTCTCGTCGTGCGCGCTGCCCATGCTGCGCGTTATCCGCCCCTGCGCCATCACCAGAATGCGATCGGACAAATCCAGAAGTTCTTCGAGTTCCGAAGAAATGAGCAGCACGGCGACGCCATCGCCTGCCGTGCGGCGCACAAGCTCGCGCATATCGCGCTTGGCATTGACGTCCACGCCGGAAGTTGGCTCATCTAGGATCAACAGCTTCGGCTTCATTGCCAGCCATTTTGCGAAGACAATCTTCTGCTGATTGCCGCCCGAAAGCTCCTGGGCTTTTTGTAAGGGACCGCGGCACAGGATATTAAGGTCGTCGCGGTATTGTCTGAACAAAGCCGCTATCCGGGCCTTTGCCATCGGTCCAAAGGGACCCGCGAGCGAGAAATCGGAAAGGCGGGGAAGCGCAAGATTCTCCTCGATGGAGCGCCCGCCAACAAGCCCTTCGAGCCGGCGGTCTTCTGGAACAAGGGCCACACCAGCAGTGATGGCCCCGCGGACGCTGCCCAGCCGAACGGATTCTCCTGCGACGGTGATGTGGCCGGATACATCCGGAAGGATACCGAACAAGGCCTTGCCCAAGGTCGAGCGGCCGCTGCCGACAAGCCCGGCAAGACCGACGATCTCGCCTGGATCGATCGAGAACGATACGTCGGACAGCTTGCGCGACGTGGCTAGATCGCGGACCTCAAGGGCCGGCGCCCCGACCGACGTTGCCGGGCGGCGTTTTGTGGGCGCTGCTGCGGTCGGCAAAGGTGCGTCGCCCCTTGGCCGTGACATCATCGCGGCGATATCCTCGATGGATGTCTTGCTCGGATCAAGTGGGCCAACCAGTCGCCCATCCTTGATGATCGAAATGCGATCCGAAAGCCGCAGCACATCGGCCATGCGATGGCTGATGTAGACGATACCGATTCCGCCCTGCTTTAGCTGACCGATGGTGCGAAAAAGCGTTTCTTCCTCGTGGATGGTCAGAGATGAAGTCGGCTCATCCATGACGAGCAGCTTGGCGCCCCGCGAGATCGCCTTGAGGATCTCGACCATCTGCCGTTGGGCGAAGGCCAGATCGCCCACGCGCGCAGAAGCATCAAGCGAGAAGGCGTACCGCTCGATCAGAGCCTGGGCATCACGAACCATTTTTCTGCTGTTGATACGCCGGCCAAAGGAGAGGGGCTCGCGAAGGACAAAGAGGTTTTCGGCAACCGAGCGGTTCGGCAAGACGCTCAGTTCCTGGAAGATCATTGCAATACCGCGATCGATCCTCTCGCGAAGCGACAAGCTGGTGACGTCCTCTCCGGCGAACAGAATGCGGCCCTCATCCGTTCGATAGGCTCCCATGAGAATCTTCATGAGCGTCGATTTGCCCGCACCGTTCTCGCCGAGCAGCGCGTGTGTTTCACCGGCCATGACCTCGAATGAAATATCAGACAGCACGCGGTTCGCGCCAAACGACTTGCTGATGCGTTGCATCGCTACAATCGCGTTCTGGGACGGTGACGTTTTCGCTTCGGCCATGACGATTTTCTCGGTCGCTCGGGAGCGTCGGCGGACTGTTGGAGCCCGCCGACGGAACAAGGGGGCTAGAAGCACTTGCCGTTGCAGATTTTTACCACTGAGGCTGGAGCATCTTCCTTGGTGACCAGCTTGAGGGCGCTGAGAAGGTCGAGCTTCTTGACGCGCAACGTCGGCACCGAAATGTATGGCGGGACGTCATGTCCAAGCAACGCAAGCGCGGCCGCCTTGGCCTCGGCGACGCCCTGGTCGTAGGGACGCTGCGCGCCTACGGCCAGAAATTCGCCGCGTGCAACGTTCAGCGCGCTGTCCGCGGCAATGTCATTCGTGGTGACGACGATGTCGCGGCCGAGTGTCTTTGCCGCGGCCACGACTTGCTGGGCGGGCGTGTCCCAGGCAACGAAAATACCCTTCATGTCGGGATGCGCCGTCAACATTGCGGTGGCAACCTCGTAGGCCTTCTCTGGCGCCGTGAAGGTGCCGACATCCGCGACCTTGATATCGGGATGTTCGCCGAATGCCTTCAAGGCACCGACCTTGCGGGCCGCGACGGAGTAGTAATAGTCATAAACCAGCGTGATGATGCCGACCTCACCCTTGCCGCCAATCGCCCCGACAAGTTCCTGCGCGGCGAAATAGGCATTCTTTTCATTGTCGGAGGCGACAACGGTCACATAGTCCTTGCCCGGGGCCATATCGACCGGGACGTTGTCCATGAAAACCAGCTTGATGCCGGCTGCCGCCGCCTTCTTGTAGGCTTCGGACTCAGATTTCGGATCGATCGGAATCGAGAAGATTACGTCCGGCTTGCGGGCGGTCATCTGCTCCAGATCGCTGATTTGCTGGCCGGGCTGGAACTTGGCGTCGGTGGTTCCTACGACCTCGATACCGAGGTCCTTGAGCGTGTTGCTGATTCCGGCGACCTGCAACTGAGGCCAGCCGGCATCCATGGTGTGCATCACCAGTCCAGCGGTAAACTTTCCCGCCTTGAGCTTGGCAAGGTCCTCATCGGAGAATTTCAGCACGTCCGGCGACACCGCCGGCGGACCATCCGGGAAGCCTGGGACGGGTTGGCCTCTCGGCGACAGGGGCAGCGGCTCGAGCAGAGCTTGTGCTTCCGGTGGGATGGTGTCATCGGCGAGAGCCGACGATCCGGCCAGTCCCGATAGCGCCAACGCCAAGGCGGCCGCCATAAATCCACGATAGTGCATTTCATTCCTCCCGATCATATGAAACGGCCGTAGCGGCCGGGTGGCGACCTGGCTGGTCGTACTGGTTGGGCGCTGTTCAGCGCCCGTAAGGCATCAATGCCGCCGTGGCGGCACCCGAATAGTTCACGTAGACCGTCTTCTTGCGCATGTAGCTCTCGAGCCCATGCACGCCGTCGTCGCCGCCCAGCCCGCTTTCGCGGAAGCCGACATGGAAACCCTGCAGCATTTCCGGTCCGATCCGGTTCACGTAGATCTCGCCGAACGAAACCTCGTTGACGGCGTTCATGACGCGGCCCAGATCATTGGTGAAAAGATAGGCCGACAGGCCATAGTTGCTGGCATTGGTGATGCTGACAGCCTCCTCGAAAGTGTCGAAGGGCATGATCGGCACGACCGGGCCGAAGATTTCGCGCGTCATGATCGGCATGTCAGGCGTCACATCTGTCAGTAC
>NZ_RZRK01000939.1:0-2198 GCF_003997835.1 Mesorhizobium sp. M7A.F.Ca.CA.004.12.1.1 | reverse complement strand
ACTGGGAAGCGTTCGGGCGCCCGTCCTACTATGAGGACCTGTCGACGCGTTGGCCCGACTTCAAGCCCGACATGCCGGTGCGGCCGTCGGTCGTCGCCATCACCAAACAGGGCGGCGGCAAGATCGCGGTCTGATTGCCCACTCGCATGGGCAGCAGCGGAGCAGAATTTGCGCCGCTGCTGCGCCTTGAGCCGCGGCATGTATCCCTTGGGCTGCGGAGCAGCTCCTGGGGTCTGCGCCGCGTCGCTTCGCCCCTTGCTCCGCCCCAGGATGGCGAGGCGACGGGGGGAAGTCGGTCAAGCCTCGGGAAAGATTGGCAATTTAAACATGGCGCTCTAGGTCTTTATCAGGAGATCGCCATGTCGAAGTCCGTCTATGACCGTGGCTTGCTCAAGCCAGCCGATATCGCCAAGCTGCAGCGCGTGTTCGACGAGGCCTGCCGGCGGCGCGAGGCACATCCCGATTCCGCCGACGCGCGGGAAATCGCGCTTAACCTGCTCGCCTTGCACAATGCCGGCATGGTGGAAGAGGACATGCTGATGGAAGCCGTCGGTTTCCGGCGGCTGGAACCGAAATCAGCGTGATGCGCTGGATTGGTGCGAGGCCGACCTTGCAATTCGTTTGGCGATCGCCTTGGCCAGGATGCCGGCATTGGCGAAGCAGCCGCGAATGCTTGGCCGCATGCCGGTGAACCACAGACCGGGCAATTTTGGATCGGCTTCGCCACCGTTGAAGAGCGGAACGCCCTTGGCGTCGAGCACGCCGAGCTTGCCGACCATGGGCTCCAGCCCCGTGCGGTAGCCTGTCGCGGCAATGACGATGTCGGGATGGATCAGGCTGCCATTGGCCAGGATCACGCCATCGCGGGTGAATTCCCGTATGCCCGGCACGACGGTGATCTTGCCGGCCTTGATGGCGCCGACGGCGCCGTCGTCGGCGGCGATCGCGGTGTAATCCGAGCTCAGGCGGCTGGCGCCGCCCGCAGGCGCGGGCGGCAGACCGAATTTGGTCAGGTCGCCGAAAACCAGCCGCTGCGTTGCCGCCATCACCGCATCGGCGAGCCGCAACGGCAAGCGCGCCATGATCGGCGAAAGCCGGTGCACGGCGATCTTGCAGATGCGCTTGGGCAGCAGGGCGGGACCGTTGCGGGCCGACAGCCAGATGGCGGCCGTGTCTATGCCGGCCAGATGATTGAGCGCATCGAAGCCCGAATTGCCGGCGCCGACGACCAGCACTTTTTGGCCCGCATAGGCTTGCGCGTCACCAAAATCCGCCGAATGGATGATGCGCCCGACGAAATCCCTCATGCCTTTCCATTCGGGCGTGAACGGCTGCCTGTCGCGGCCGGTAGCGATGACGACATTGCGGGCCAAGCGCGGTCCGGCGCTGGTGCGCAATGCCCAGTGATCGCCCTTGAAGATGATCTCTTCGACCGCGACGCCAAACTGCACCGGCAGCCGGTTCTCCTTCTGGAAATCGTTCATGTGGCGGATGACGACCATTCTTTGCGGAAAGGCGGGCGTGCCAGGGGGAAAGGCGAGACCAGGCAGCGAAGAAAGATCGCGATGGGTGTTGAGATGCAATTGCTGGTGGCGCCGGTGCCAGGGCTCGGCCAGCCGGCTTTCCTTTTCCAGGATCGCCGTAGGCACGCCGGCGTTCATCAAGGCATGCGCGGCAGCCAGCCCGGCAGCACCGGCGCCGACGACGATTGCCGGCTCGACCGTGGCCGGCAGATCCGCAACCGATCTGATTGTCGTATCAGTCATTCACTCGAATCCCATTGGACGTCCCGCCGTAAGGCTCGCAGGACGCTGTAACCGTTTGATCGCGCGCAGGATCCCCTGCAGCAAACCGCGGCCGAATTTCGAGCGATGCGATTTAGCGCCACACGCCGGGCCGCGGTTGCGCTCTATATGGCATATGCGCGATATCAACGGTAATCAGGTCGCGGCAATGTGATTGATTCGAGGCCTTGGGTGGCTGGCGGGTCTCGGTTATCCCCCACGCGCATGCCCGAAATCGAGTCCGATTTTCGAGTCATGCGCAGAATCAAAGTGTTACAGCACCTTGGCGCGTCCTGGACGGCCGGCGCTGTAGGCGGCACGCGGAATCTCGACCATGCCCTCCTTGCGGTTCTATTTCGACAAGATCCTTGAGGCCGCCGCGCCCGAGGTCGAGCGGCAGGCGCTGACCCATAT
>NZ_RZRK01000938.1:0-2199 GCF_003997835.1 Mesorhizobium sp. M7A.F.Ca.CA.004.12.1.1 | reverse complement strand
TTGTTAACCATAGTGGTTAAGTGCCGGTTAAGGCTAACAGAGCGTTAGCGAATTCATTTCCCCTGTCGATTCCAGGCGGCCCAACGAAAAACCGCCCGGCTGAGGCCGGGCGGTTTGTGAAGAATGCAAGTAATGTAGATGCTGTTACTTGGTGTAGATCGGCTCGGGTTCGGGCTGGTAGGCCACGACCGGCGCGGCGCAACCGTTGCTGCCACCGAACTGGTAGCGCAGGCCACCGCGCACTTCGTGCGTGTTGATGCCACGATCGAAGCCGGGACCGGAGCTGGTGATGTTCCAGTCGAACATGCGGCCGCCCTGAATATGGGAGAAGCGGTAGCCGGCATCGAGAATGATCTTGTCGGTCAGGCAGTACGAAGCGCCGGCCATCAGACCGTAGGCGAAACGCCAGCTTGATCTGCCGGGATTGAACTCGGTGGTGTTCGGGTCATAGACATCATCCCACTTGACGCGGGCGCCGCCGATGCCGGCGCCAACGTAAGGCGTGATGCCATGGTAGGTGCCGAGATCGACATAGGCGTTGGCAAGCAGCAGCAGGGCGCTCATCTTCGATACTTCGGTCGAAGTACCGTTGATGTCCGAGGTGCCGCCGTTGAAGTTCGACTTGAACCAATAGTCGGCCGTCAGGTCGGTCCGGAAGTGGTCGTTGATCTTGTAACCAACGCCGGCACCGAGCGAGAAACCGCCCTTGAGCTTGCCGAAATCGAAACTTCTGGTGCCGGGCGTGACCGTACAGTTACAGGGATCGACGGTGTAGGTCATATAGTCGATGCCGCGCACGGTCGACTTGTGATAATCGATATCGCCGCGGATATACCAGCCGCCGACCTCGACCGGCTGCTCGTAGATGGCCTGAGGCGGAGCCTCTTCAACCATCGGCTCCGGCAGATCGGCCGCGAACAACGGCCCTGCCAACCCTGCGAACAGGAAGGCGAGCAGGGCCTTTCTTGCTGTCTTGAACATGCTTGTCACCCCTGAGAAGCTCGGAACGGCGAACCCGCCCGAAATGCGATTGGCTTTCAGTCGTGGATAATGAATTGCAAAGGTTAAAAGGCGTTTAACCCTGTTGCTTAACCACGAATCTCGAAACTTCTAGGGATAGGCGCGAGATTTACGGACACCGAACAAAGTGGCGGCTGACAAGAAAAAGCCCGCCGAGGGGCGGGCCTTGGACCGGTTAAGGGAGCGCGGCGCGCCTGGTTGTCAGATCCACGTCCTGCTGGACGCGCTGGGATCAAGCGGCGCTGCGCGTTTCCGAGATGATGTCCACTATGCCATTGACCACGGACTCGACCAGTTGCGGGTCGTCGCCTTCGGCCATCACGCGGATCAGCGGCTCTGTCCCTGATGGCCGGATAACCAGCCGTCCGGTCTTGCCGAGGCGGTTGCGGGCGTCTTCGATGGCGGCCTTGACCGGCGCCTCCTCAAGCGGCTTGCCGCCGGAAATGTGGACGTTCTTCAGGAGTTGCGGCACGGGTTCGAATTTCTTCGACAGTTCGCTGACCGGCCGCCCCTGCCGCTTGATGCAGGCGAGCACCTGCAGCGCCGAGACCAGGCCGTCGCCGGTCGTCGAAAAGTCGGACAGCACGATATGACCCGACTGTTCGCCGCCGACATTCAAGCCATGCGCACGCATATGCTCGACGACATAACGGTCGCCGACCTTGGTGCGGTGCAATTGCAGCTTCATGTCGCCGAGGAAGCGTTCGAGGCCCAGATTGGACATCACGGTTGAGACGACACCACCGCCGGCAAGCCGCCCGCTCTGGTGCCAGGATTCGGCGATCAGCGCCATGATCTGGTCACCATCGACGATCGCGCCGTTTTCATCGACGATGACGACACGATCGGCGTCGCCGTCGAGCGCGATGCCGATGTCGGCGCGCACTTCGTGCACCTTCTTTTGCAGGCCGGCCGGATGGGTCGAGCCGCATTCCTTGTTGATGTTGAAGCCGTTGGGCTCGACATTGATGGCGACGACTTCGGCGCCCAGTTCCCACAGCGCCTCGGGCGCCACCTTGTAGGCCGCGCCATTGGCGCAATCGACAACGATCCTCAAGCCGGCGAGCGACATCGAGCGCGGCAAGGTGCGCTTGGCGAATTCGATGTAGCGGTCATGCACGCCGTCGACGCGCTTGGCGCGGCCAAGCCCGTCGGAATCGGCGAGCGCCAGTTCGATAT
>NZ_RZRK01000937.1:1345-2201 GCF_003997835.1 Mesorhizobium sp. M7A.F.Ca.CA.004.12.1.1 | reverse complement strand
CCCCATGGTGCTGTGGGGCCTGCTGGCACTGCCGGTGATCTGGTGGCTGCTCAGGCTGACGCCGCCCAAGCCGCAGACCGAAATCTTCCCGCCGCTGAAGATCCTGGCCCGCGTGCTGAAGCGCGAGGAGACGCCGCAGCAGAGCCCGTGGTGGCTGACACTGCTCAGGCTCTTGATGGCGGCCCTCATCGTCGCGGCATTGGCCGACCCGGTCTTCAACCCGCGCGAAAAGCTGCCGGCCGAGGGAGCCGCCCTTGCCCTGGTCATCGACAATGACTGGGCAAGTGCCGCAGACTGGGGCAAACGCGTCGCCACCGCCGAGCGGCTGATCAACGATGCCGGCTCCAACGGCGTGCCGGTCGTCATCGCCTTCACTGCCGAAAAGGCCAATGCCGAGATCGGCCCGTTCGATGCCGCCACCGCGCTTGACCGGCTGCGCGCCGCCAAGCCGCGGCCGATCCCGACCGACCGGCCCGCCGTCTATGCCCGCGTCGCCGGCGTGCTGGAGACCTTGCCCGGGGCCAGTGTCGCCGTGCTTGCCGACGGCCTGGCGGCAAAAGGCGATGAGGCCGCCTTCAACACGCTTTTGTCGAAAAATGCCGCGCGTGTCGTCTGGGCAACCGCGGACAGGCTGTCGCTGACCGGCCTGACCGCCGCCGACAACCAGGTCGACGGCTTTGCACTGACCGCCATCCGCGCGCCGGGCGACCCTGCCCCGGCGCAGGTCACCGCCGGCGCCTTCGATGACAAGGGCCGCCGCATCGCCGATGCGACGCTGACCTTTTCGCCTGGCGAAACCACCGCCACCGGCACCATGGCGGTGCCGTTCGAGCTGCGCAACGACTTCGCTTCCATC
>NZ_RZRK01000937.1:0-1335 GCF_003997835.1 Mesorhizobium sp. M7A.F.Ca.CA.004.12.1.1 | reverse complement strand
GAGCGGCAGGCTGGTGCGGTCCGCGTCCTCGACGAAAGCTCCAAGCGGCGGCGCGTCGGTCTATTGTCGCAGGCCGAGGCCGACCAGGCACAGCCGCTTTTGTCGCCGCTCTACTACATCAGGCGGGCGCTGCAGCCCTTCGCCGATCTGGTCGAACCCTCCAGCGCCGATCTTGCCGACGCCATACCGCAAATCCTCGACCAGAAGCCCGCGATGATCGTTATGGCCGATATCGGCACCATTCCCGGACAGGTCCGGCAGAGACTTGTCGATTGGGTCGACAATGGCGGCACGCTGGTGCGTTTCGCCGGTTCGCGGCTGGCCACCGCGGGCGATGACGACGATTTGCTGCCCGTCCGCCTTCGCACCGGCGAGCGGTCGCTCGGCGGCGCGCTGTCATGGACGTCGCCGCAGCCGGTCACCGAATTCCCCAAGGCCGGCCCGTTCGCCGATCTGGCGCCGCCGACCGAGGTCACCGTCAGCAGGCAGGTGCTGGCCGAGCCGACACCCGATATCGTCGAGCGCACCTGGGCGGCCCTTGCCGACGGCACGCCGCTGGTCACCGGACTGAAGAAAGGCAAGGGCACGCTGGTGCTGTTCCACGTCACCCCCGAGGCAACCTGGTCGAACCTGCCGATCTCTGGCAGCTTCGTCGAGATGCTGCGCCGCATCGTGCAGCTGTCGCGCAACCAGGGCGCGGCCATCGCCAATGCCGAAGCGGCCGCGGCGTCGCTGGCGCCCTATCGCATGATTGCAGCCGACGGCTCGCTGGTGCCGCCGACGCCGGATGCACGGCCGCTTGTACCGGGCGCTGGCGCGCTGCCGGTGACTTTTGAAAACCCGCCCGGTCTCTATGGTTCCGAGACGGGTGTATTTGCCCACAATCTGCTGGAAGCCGACAGCAAGTTGGCGCCCCTGGCGCGCCCGCAAATCACTGTTCCGGTCACCTCGATCCAGTATGCCTTTGACGAATCGCGCAGTTTGAAAGGCACGCTGGTCGCGGCCGCCCTGGTGCTGATGCTGCTTGATACGCTGGCGGTGTTCTGGATGGGCGGCCTGTTTTCACGCCGGCCGCGCCGCGCCGGTGCCGTGACAACCACCGCCGCCGTCCTGATTGCGCTGGGTAGCTTGTTCGGTCATGCCGACCTTGCCCGCGCCGACGACGCCAAGCCGGGTGACGAAATTGCCATCGAGGCGATTTCGAAGACCCGCATCGCCTATGTGCTGACCGGTGTGCCGGGCGACGATTCGATCAGCCGCGCCGGGCTCGAGGGGCTGACGCGATTCCTGGTCGAGAAGACGGCGCTGGAACCGGGCGAGCCGGCCGGTGTGGAC
>NZ_RZRK01000936.1:0-2205 GCF_003997835.1 Mesorhizobium sp. M7A.F.Ca.CA.004.12.1.1 | reverse complement strand
GGGTGATGCCGATTCTCGTCATCATTGACCTTTCGAGTATTGCCTGCAGACCAACAGGATGGATTTGGCCATGAAAGGAAGCCGACCGGGTATTTCGTTGTTGGATTTCGACATACTCTCCCGGGCTCTTACGTCAGCCATCAGGGAGAGCCCGGAATCCGATTCGACGGTCCAGGCCCGCGAGCTTGTGTGCCTATACACCGGCAAAAAGTCAGCCGACCAAAATTTGATCGCGGCCTTGCTTCACGCCAGTCGCGCCCAGCTGGACTTGGAAGCATCCAAGGAAAATCGGCCCGGCAAGAATTGACTGAGTGCCTGCATCTGCTCGACGTGATCTCTCACCGGTTGTCTCCTCAACGGAGCTACGTTCCGAGACGAAGCCCAAAGGCCCGACCGACTGAGACGCAGCGCATAATTCCCGCGGGCGACAGGACGAATATCCTGACCGCGACACGATAGCCAGAAGGTCACCGAATGGACCTTTAAAGTCATGGCAGCGGGTTGGACTTCGATCGAGATAGCCGAGGCCATCGAGCATCCGGCCGTGGCCGACCGTCGTGGGCGCGAGGAAAACGCCGCTCTAGATGCCTGCTGCTCGCACGAGCATTTTGACCCCAGGGCGATAAATTTGAACTGACCTGAGGAACATGCATCTGCAGTCGAAGTTCGGGATGTGCTTGGTGAGGACGACTCCCTCCTTGAAACGACCAAGCTCTGGTGCGAGGGCCCGCCTCTGGTTCCGAGACCCGGTGGCGGGCCTATGCAATGCCAGCAAGCGTTAAGTTTTTTCTGCAGGCCTGGAACCTGTTTCTGAAATCGAAGTTGGGTTTGCAGCTTGGCTCCCCGGGCCAGGTCTCAAAGCAAGGCCCGCCGCTGTTTGTGTCCTCAGTGGCGGGCCTACTTCGTTTCCGCTCAACGCTACATTGCGCTAGATTAAAGCAACGATCATCCACGCAATCTCACATGGCCTCGGTCCATGGCCAGGTCGGCACGATCATTTTTTGGGTGACGGTGACCACGCCGACCAGTTGGTCACAAGGAGTGACCAAACGACGAGACCTATAGCTACGGGCACAACGGCAATCCGGCAACAAAGCCCGATGTGTCTAGGCTGCCCGTAACCTCCGGGATTTGGCCATCGCGTCGCGCAGGACGCCAAAGGCCTCCAGCGAGGCGCCGTCAGCCGGGATCAAGTAGTATGGCTTTTCGAGATAGCGCGTGTCGATCTCGGCAACCGGAACAAAGGAATCGACATCGAGTGTGTGCTGCGACGTCAGTTTCAGTTTCTTGATCTCGTCCGGCTCGACGTGGATGAACTCGCCCTTGTCCGCCTCGTAGCCTTTGATCTGATCCGCGACTTCGACAACATCGCCAGTCCCTTCGTCGACATAGGCACTCTTGACGGGTAAACCGTCGCTGCGGTTCAAAATCTTGAAGTGGATTTTCGATGCCTCGCTTGTGGCACCCACTATCTTGACCCCGCACGACACGGAACCGACCCTCAGAAAGCCCTTCCACACCGCGCGGGGCGCAACCATGCCGTTTCTCCTAGACCTTGATCTCGGCACAACGTCAGTCAGGCACACGGTTCTGTTCCGCGTCATGGGCAGCACCTTGTCGCCAGCTTATTCCTCACGGTAGTCCAGCAGCTTGGCGTGGCGGAGCCTTTCCTCGCCCTTTAGGAACCGCACGCGACCGACCAGACCAGGCTTAAGCCATTCGGCCTTTTCTTTCTTTAGACCGATGGGCACTGGTCCGCCGACCTTCCCTTGCACGCGATCCCATAGTCGCTGACGCTTGTCGGCTTTAAAGGCAACGAAAGCGCCGCCAGCATAGCGACCCTTGTCGGCCATGAGCACCATCGCGGGCTTTCCGGCCTCGCGCTGCACGCCAATGATGTCCATTTCCTTTTCGGCATAGCACTTGATCTTGCGCCAGTTCATCGTCGGCCCGCTGCGGTAGACGCTGTCCTTGCGCTTTGAGATCATGCCCTCCAGCCCTGCCTTGTCGACCAGGTGATAAACCGCATCGCCAGTGCCGGGCATGGCTTTGCTGACCTGAATGCGCCCGACGGCTGGTATCAATGCCTGCAGGATCTCGCGGCGGTCTTCCACCGGCATGTTGCGCAGATCATGCCCGTTCAGGTGCAGGAGATCGAACGCCACCAAATACAGGTCCCGCGACGGCTCACGGCGGGGAAAGGCT
>NZ_RZRK01000935.1:0-2208 GCF_003997835.1 Mesorhizobium sp. M7A.F.Ca.CA.004.12.1.1 | reverse complement strand
GTGCTGAAGCGGTAGGGATTTCGTTGCCTGAAACGTTGCGGCAAGCGGCTGCCATCCTCCCGGGGCGGTCTGGCATTTGCGCGGGTGGCGCATCCTGCCTAAGTAGGTATGGTATATCTCAGCCGCCGCCGACAAACGAACCGAATGATCCCCTATGACCGAAACCGATCTCGTTCCCGTCTTCGACGGCCACAATGATACGTTGCTCAGACTCTATCAGTCGAAAGACACGGACGTCGAAAAGCTGTTCATCGAGGGGAAATCGGGCGGCCATATCGACCTGCCGCGCGCGAAAGCCGGCGGCTTCGCCGGGGGCATGTTCGCCATCTTTCCGCCACCTGTCGAGAAATCCAGGCGCGGCGCCGTGCCCCTGGCGCCGAGCGCCGCCGAACCGCTGCCCCCCGAGGTTCCGCGCAATGAGGCGCTGACCTCGACCATCGCGATGGCCTCGATCCTGTTCAGGCTGGAACGGGCCGGAGCGCTCACCGTCTGCCGCAGCGCCGGCGATGTGCGCGGTGCCATGGCGCAAGGCTCGATCGCCGCAGTGTTCCACATCGAAGGGGTCGAGGCGATCGATCCCGAGCTCACCATGCTCGACGTGCTGCATGAAGCCGGCCTGCGTTCCCTCGGCATCGTCTGGAGCCGGCCGAACGCCTTCGGCCACGGCGTGCCGTTCCGCTTCCCGTCCTCGCCCGACACCGGCCCCGGCCTCACCGATGCCGGCAAGGCGCTGGTCAAGGCCTGCAACCAGTTGAAGATCATGATCGACCTCTCGCATCTCAACGAGAAGGGCTTTCGCGATGTCGCGGCGCTCAGCGATGCGCCGCTGGTCGCGACCCATTCCAACGTGCACGCGATCTGCGGCCATTCGCGCAACTTGACCGACTGGCAGCTCGGCGCGATCCGCGAAACCGGCGGCATGGTCGGGCTGAACTTCGCAACCGGCTTCCTGCGCGAGGATGGTCGCATGAATGCCGACACAAGCCTCGACATCATGGTGCGGCATATCGATTCGCTGCTGCAGGCGCTGGGTGAGGACGGCGTTGGTCTTGGCTCCGATTTCGACGGCGCCATGATCCCGGCCGTCATCGGGGATGTCGCCGGCCTGCCGAAGCTGATCGATGCATTGGCGGCACGCGGTTTCGGCCGCGCACTGATCGAAAAAATCGCCTATCGCAACTGGCTCAATATGCTCGAGAAAACGATAGGTTAGAGACAGCCTGCGGCATGGCGTGTGCGGCCCGCCGGCATATGTCGACAAGGACATACTTCGTCGGTGGAAGCCGGATGCGATTGGGTGGATAGCCGGCAATGCTGAAGACCTTCACGGATGAGGGCGGCGAATTCGAGCGAACCGATGTCGTCATCGTCGGTGCGGGTTTCACAGGCCTGTCGGCGGCGCTCGAGATGAAGAAGGCCGACATCGATTTCATTCTGCTCGAAGCAGGCGACCGCGTCGGCGGACGCGTCGAGTCCCGCCTGAACGGACTTGGCGAACGGATCGATAGTGGCGGCCAGTTCCTGTGCGAGGACATGCCGGAATTGATGGCGCTGATCGAGGCGCGCGGCAAGACGCTGGTTGAAACCTATGTCGATGGCGATTTCATCACCCAGCCGACGATGTCCGTACAACGAGCAGAGCGGATCTATGACGCGGCAATGGCAATCCGCGAGCGCATGAACGGGATCGATCCGGACGACGTCTCGATTGCCGGACTGACCGTTGCCGACTGGCTTGCCCGCCAGCGCGATTCGGCCGACGCCAGGGCCGTCTTCCGTTCGATGATCGAAGGTCTCTGGTGCATGACGCTGGATCAGATTCCTCTCTGGTATCTGATCGACAATGACCGACGCGTCACCAACGAGGTGCCGGAGCTGCAATATTTCGTGCGCGAAACCATGCATTCACTGGCCGACGATCTGGCCCGCGACCTCAGTGATCGGTTGCGGCTCAGCGAGCCGGTCACGCGCATCGAGTATAGTTCGCAAGGTGTTCTTGTCGTTTCGGCCGGGGGTGCCATCGAGGCGCGCACGGTTCTGGTTGCCGTCCCCCCGGCGACGGTGACGGAGCTCGCCTTTGCCCCCGCCTTGCCATCTGGACTGGGGCGGGCGCTCGGCGCCTGGAAAAGCGGCGCGGCTATCAAGATCCTGGTGCGCTATGCCAAACCGTTTTGGCGCGGGCGGGATTTGAACGGCATGGTGATGTGG
>NZ_RZRK01000934.1:0-2208 GCF_003997835.1 Mesorhizobium sp. M7A.F.Ca.CA.004.12.1.1 | reverse complement strand
AGCCGGGCGTCTACCGTGGTCAATGCGCTGAATTCTGCGGTGCGCAGCACGCCAATATGGGCACCTTCATCATCGCCGAACCGCGCCCGAAATTCGATGCGTGGCTGAACGACCAGTTGCAGCCGGCCGGCGCGCCGGCGAGCGGCGAAGCCAAGGCCGGCGCAGACCTGTTCCTCAAACGCCCCTGCGTGATGTGCCACAGGATCGGGGGAACGCCGGCCGGCGGAACGGTGGCTCCCGACCTCACCCACATCGCCAGCCGGAAAACATTGGCGGCCGGAACGCTGACGATGAGCCGCGGCAATCTCGCCGCCTGGATAGCCGACCCGCAAGGCATCAAGCCGGGTTCCCACATGCCAGTGGCAGATCTCAACGGCGACGAGCTCAACGCAATCGTCGCTTATCTCGAGGGGCTGAAATGAGCAGCGCCGATGTCACAGGCGACCGCCACATCCCGGAACCAGACCCCGCCAAGGGCGACCTTGCTCCCGAACGTGACGGCCCCCGCGATACCGGCATGGATGATGCCAGCCTGCATCGCTGGCTCGAGCGCACCTGGCGGACGCCGTCCGGCATCGTCGGAGCGCTCTCGAGCGTCGATCACAAGGTGATCGCACGACGCTATTTGATCACCGCTTTCGTCTTCCTTGGTCTTGGCGGTCTCAACGCTGTCGCCATGCGTATCCAGCTTTCGGGACCGCAACGCGGCCTGATCGGGCCCGACCTCTACAACCAGCTGTTCACCATGCATGGCGTTACGATGATGTTTCTGTTCGCCGTGCCCATCGTGCAGGCGACCGGGATCTACCTGGTGCCGCTGATGGTGGGCACCCGCAACATCGCGTTTCCGCGCCTGAACGCGTTCAGCTATTGGATCTACGTCTCGGGCGGCGCTTTCGCCTGGGTGTCGTTTGCCCTCAACATGGCTCCTGATGTGGGCTGGTTCGCTTACGTGCCGCTGTCCGGCCCCGAATTCGCACCGGGCAAGCGCGCCGATGTCTGGGCGCAGATGATCACCTATACCGAAGTGTCGTCACTGGCCGTCGCGGTGGCAACCATCGTCACGGTGTTCAAGCAGCGGGCCCCCGGGATGTCGCTGGACAAGATCCCGCTCTATGTCTGGGCGATGCTGGTCACTTCTTTCGTCGTCATCTTCGCGATGCCGGCGGTGATGATCACCTCGACTTTCCTGATCCTTGACCGGCTGGTCGGCACGCACATCTTCAACCCGGCGGAAGGTGGGGATGCTCTGCTGTTCCAACACCTCTTCTGGTTCTTCGGCCATCCGGAGGTTTACATCATCTTCCTGCCGGCGACGGGCATGGTGTCCGCGATCATTCCTGTTTTCGCCAGGCGACCGACATTCGGTCATCTCGGGCTGGTCCTGTCGCTTATCGCAGTCGGCTTCCTGTCGTTCGGGCTCTGGGTTCACCACATGTTCGCCACGGGATTGCCTAAGCTCGGCGCCAGTTTCTTCACCGCATCCAGCATGCTGATCGCGATTCCAAACGGCGTGCAGATCTTCTGCTGGCTTGCAACACTTTGGGACCGCCGGCCGGTGATCCGGACGCCATTGCTGTTCGTCTTCGGCTTCTTCTTCATCTTCGTCATCGGCGGGCTAACCGGCGTCATGCTCGCCTCGGTGCCACTGGATCTTCAGGTGCACGACACCTATTTCGTCGTCGCGCATTTCCATTACGTGCTGATCGGCGGCTCGGTGTTCCCGCTGCTTGGCGCGGCTTATTTCTGGTTCCCGAAGATCACCGGCCGCATGATGAGCGAACGCCTTGGACGGTGGCATTTCTGGCTGGCCTTCATCGGGTTCAATGCGGCCTTTTTCCCGATGCATCTCGTCGGCCTATGGGGCATGCCACGAAGGGTCTACACCTATCCGGCCGAGCTTGGCTGGGGCAACATCAACCTTTTCATCTCTGCCGGGGCGCTGCTCTTTTTCCTGAGCTTTGTCCTGTTCACTTTCAATCTGGTGCATGGCGCGCTCAAAGGCACCCTGGCCGGCAACAACCCGTGGGACGCAGGAACCTTGGAGTGGGCAACGTCCTCGCCACCGCCGAGCTATAATTTCGCACGCATTCCCATGGTTACCCATATCGAGCCGCTCTGGGCCGAGCGCGAGGCGCTCCCTGTAGCGACCGGGCTCCGCGTCGATGCGCGCGAACTCCTCATCTCGACCTTGGCCGAAGCTTATCC
>NZ_RZRK01000933.1:0-2211 GCF_003997835.1 Mesorhizobium sp. M7A.F.Ca.CA.004.12.1.1 | reverse complement strand
CTTCAGAGCAGACCCCGGACTCGAGCTGACCTACTCGCTGATGACGCTGGTCGAGCGGATTGACGATGAGCGGCTGAAACCGGCAGTCGCCAGCCGCACGATGACACTTCGGGGAATTTCGCTGAGCGCCGCCGTGTTCAGCAGAGGGCTTGTCGACCGGACGGGCGAGTTCGATGAGGATTTCGAGCAGGCTGAGGATACCGACTATCTGCTGCGCGTTTTCGAGGCGGGACCGAACTACGAATTGTTGGACGCCGTCGCGATCTACTACCGACGCCATGCCGGAAATGTCACCAAGGAACATAGCGGCAGGGTCCGCAACCACTTGCGTGCAATCCACAAGTCGATGCGGCGGCGCAAGGCCGATCCGGCACGGCGAGAGGTCCAGGGAATCTTCGAATTGAAGAGTCCCACCGATTGGCGGATGCTATGATGCTCGACACCATCAAGTCGGATCAGCCAAGCCCGGAATGCTGCCGGAGACGCCCATGAAGCTGAGCGTCATCATGCCGGTCTACAATCGCGAACAATTCGTTGGCCTCGCGCTGCGCTCGCTGCTCAGGCAGCGCGAAGACATCGATCTCGACATCATCGTCATCGACGATGGGTCGACCGATGGTTCGGCAGCCGTCGTACGGTCGTTGATCGACGAGGCCCCGTGCATTCGTCTTTTCCAGCAGAGCAATGGCGGCGTCACAAAGGCGCGCAATGCCGGGCTGAAGCAGTTGCTGCCGCAGACCGGCCTGGTGTCGTTTCTCGATTCGGACGACATCTCCCCGACAGGGCGCTTCAAGGCGGATCTCGCCTGCTTCGGAGAAGATCCTGGCCTGGACCTGACCTATTCGCGCATGACGTTGGTCGACAAGATAGATGGCGAGACGCTGGAACCGGCCGCCGACAGCCACTCCATCACCGTGCGAGGGATCCACCTGTCCGCCGGGATCTTTGCGCGAAACCTCATCGAGCGCACCGGAGGTTTCGACGAGGATTTCAAACAGGCCGAGGACACCGACTATCTTTTGCGTATCTTTGAGAGCCAGACAAAATACGTTATGCCCGATACGGTGGCTCTCTACTACAGACGTCATCCCGGCAACATGACCAAGGAAGCCGATGTGCCCTTTCGCGAGTTCATGCGCGCCATTCACAAGTCGATGAAGCGTCGCAAGGCCGACCCCAGCTTGCGCCGGGTGGAGGGGATTTTCGACTTCAAGGATCTCGCGCAGTGGCGGTTCCTTTGATGGCAGGCTACGGCGTTGTCATTCCGGCTTTCAACGCGGCCGCCACCATCGGCGCTGCCCTGAACTCCGTTCTGGCCCAGACGGCAAAGGCGGAGGCCATCGTCGTGGTCGATGACGGTTCGACCGACGATACGGCTGCGGCGATCGAAGCGATGAACCTGCCGGTGACGGTGCTGCGACAGGACAATGCCGGACCTGGCAGCGCAACGACCCGCGGCATTGCGGCACTCTCGACGCCGCTCATCGCGACGCTCGATGCCGACGATTTGTGGCTGCCGGACAAGATCGAAAAGCAGCTGGTCCATCTCGACCGTCATCCCGGGACAACGGGCGTCTTTACGCATTGGCGGACGTTTCGCGGCGACAGCCCCGATTTGCCCGATGCGACCAGTGGAGCTGGCTGGTCGCGCACGACGATGATGATCCGCCAAGAGGTGGTGCAGAGCGTCGGTCCCATCATCGACCCACCAGGCGGTCGCGGCGAGATGATCGACTGGATCGCCCGGGTTCGTGAGGCAGGCTTTGCCCTTGCCATGCTCGACGACGTGCTTGCATTGCGCCGCATCCGTCCGGGCAGCCTTTCCTACGGCCGCGATCCGGCACGCGACCGGGGCTACCTCCAGGTCGCAAGGCTCGCCATGCAGCGGCGAGCCCAGAACAAGGCAGGTTCCAGTTGAACGCCACGCCCGTTCGCCGCATCGGCCGCCGCTTCCCGGACTATGGCTGGTCGTGGCCCACCGGCCAGCTGGACCTGTTGCTGAAGGCGGCGCTGCTCTCCGATGAGGACGCAGCCGCTGCCTGTGCCGCGCGCTGGCTGGACGAGAACGACATCGATCTCGTCTCGTTTCGAGAACATCGCCTGCTCGCCGCCATCTCCGACAGGTTCGGCAGGAAGCTGGCCGGGCATGCCGCCCATCCGCGCCTCGTCGGCCTGCAGAAGATGCTGTGGACGAAGTCGCGCATGGCGATG
>NZ_RZRK01000932.1:0-2211 GCF_003997835.1 Mesorhizobium sp. M7A.F.Ca.CA.004.12.1.1 | reverse complement strand
CGGCAATCCAGAAGCACGCCTGCACTTCAAGCACGGGAACAAACGCCGTCACCCCGAGTTCGCCTCCAGTTTTCAAGGAAAGGAGCCCAGCATGGCACCGCGCAACAAACCAGACGCCGATATCGAAGATGACGCACCGCAGGCGGACGGGCCGACCATCGAGCAGCAGGATTGGGATGCAATCAAGGGCGGCGAGATCCTGCCAGAGTCCGTGCCGGAAAACGGCGACATGCGTTACGGCATCGAAAAAGACGGCGATCTGCCCGACGAGGACGACGATAACGCGTACCAGGACAGCGACGACGCCCTTCCCGATGATGAGGAAGAAGCCGCGATCACGCGCGATCAGAACCGCGAGGGCCCATTCGACGAGACGTGAGCCATTCGTCGCCCGAGACATGACTGCCTGTTGTTGAACTTGCCAAAGCCACATTTTCCATGCCCGTTTCGCGGGAAAATGTGCTTGGCTGGCTAAGTTTTCCCCCCAGGCTTTATATCAGATTTACCTAAAATAGCGGAACATCCAAGGGACATTATCGGAACTGAACAAGGCCCCTTGGACTTTTGCGCACAACAGATAAGACCTTGGTCCTACAGGAAAAAGCAAAAGCCCGACCTGACCGATTGAAGCTCCGCCAAGGGAACATCGGGCCGCGCTTGTCGTTTGTCGCGAAGGTTCGGCACCCCTGGTGTGCCATATCCGGAGAACGGCGCGATGCCCCACCGATCCATCATCGTCAAGACAGGCCATGGTCCAGGCACGGCGATCGCCGTGCTCATGGTTGGATTGATGGCGGTGGGCATCGTCTTCGTTGTTCTCGGCAGTTCGCTCTACTTCAGCGAGCAGCCTGCGGATCAACGTGCCCTGCCTTCGCCGCCCGCTCGATCGACACACGATAGCAAAGCGGCAAACTGAACGAGCCCGAACCAATTGCCGGGCGATGGCGAGATTGCGGCCGCGCGGGTCCTCCAGGCTTCGTCCAGTGGAGCGGACGGCTTCGGGCGATGTATTGTCCACCGGAGGCTTTTGGCGCCGCTTGCATTAATATTAGACGTATAGAATATAAGGATGGCCGGCGACCGCCAGAAGTCGGCTGGCCCGGCGTGCCTCCCTTTGCACCTGGCTGCCGGGCCATTTCTCGCCAACGGATGGCATGCGTCGGTGCACCGTCATCTTGACGTCTTCGCTTCTGTCTGGTGCGGATTCACCTTCGCGCCGCCTCGCCATGTGGAGCTCCAGCCTCGGCAAACGGCATTCTGCTCGGCAACCGCCGGAAAAATGCGGACGCCGAGCCGATCGCGCTGGTCAAGCCGCTAAGACGTGCTGGCTAGCTGCTAAAACCGAAGGATGACCGAGGGCCCGCGTCTGCGATAGCACCGGACGCGACGGCGACCATGCCGCCAATAACTACGGCAGACCCGTCTCCATCGCCGCCCGTGCCGGCGCCGGCGCCAGCCCCGATCCCAGTCCCGATCCCGGTCCCGATCCCAGTCCCGATCCCAGCGTCGATGGTCGACCGGCTGCACCTCCGCATGTGTACCGTCGTCGAAGGCCTCTGTTTGTGACGCCTCTATTTCATCGAGAATGCCGTTTCCGGCGCCTGGAACACCGGCCACTGCTTCGATCGGGCGAATTGCCCCTGCAAGGGCTGCTGCCCCGGCAATGCCAAACATTGCTGTCAAGAAGGATCGCCGATCCATAGTAAACCTCCCAACGTTGCATAAGCTGAACGAAGCGCTCGCTTGCCGAATGAGCAGGCCCGCGCGTGGTGAAGATAGAGGATTCGCCAGCCGCCGAAGCGGCTTGCGAATCCTATCAGCGCAGGAAGGGACGTTGCTGCGCCGATCGACGACATGTCAGCCAAGGACTATTCCCATCACCAGAAAGGTGACGGCCGTCGCGAAAATCGGTGCGAGCAACCAGCGCGCTTGGCCAACACTTTTGTCCATCTGTTTCTCCGAATCCGGGAGACAAACAGTCGTGAACAGAGAGCCGTTCCCGTCGGTAAGACCAATGCGCTCGCGGACCGGACTTAAGTCGCACTTCTCATCCGACCGAAGCCCCAGCGGAGGAACATTTTCATTTGGCTCAAGTTCAGTTGCTCGTCAGCGTTGGACGATCTTGTCATGCTGACTCGCAAGGAGAAACAGTATGAAAATGCACCTAACGGGCGCCGCTGCGGCGCTATTGATGTTGGCCGGAGTCGGCGC
>NZ_RZRK01000931.1:0-2213 GCF_003997835.1 Mesorhizobium sp. M7A.F.Ca.CA.004.12.1.1 | reverse complement strand
ATCGAGCATCGATTGCAAGGTCACCACATAGATGATGGCGAGTTCGAAGGCGAAGCCGAGATAGGCAAACCAGCGCAGCCCACGGCTTTCCCGCCCTGCCAGCACGATTGCGGCGACAATGCCGGCAAGCGCGATCACCGAAGCGAGGGCAAAACCGCTGTTGTAGGTGCTCTCGTCGGCGAGTTCGAACTGAATCATTGCGAGGCCGGTGAGGAAGCCGAGCAGTGCGTGCAAGGGCAAGCGGCCGCCGAGCTGCACGACCCGGTCGACTGGATCCGGCGCGAAGACCGAGGCCGCGAACAGCAGCGCCGAGACGACGACCAGCGGGATCGCCACCTGCAGCGTGTCGTGGTTGGTGACCAGCAGCACAAGATAGAACAGAACCGACAGGATGATCAGGTGGCGAGCCGCCTGGCTGCGGGTCCAGAACGAGACGGCAAACAGCACGATCGCCATGATCAAGAAGGCATGCGGAAATTCGCTGCGGCTGTAGTAGTCGAAGCCTTTCAGGAACAGCCAGGCATCGGCGATGCCGACCGAAGCGACCGTCAGCGGATTAGAACGCAGCGCCACCGCCGCCAGCGCCGTTCCGGCGCCCCAGGTGACCAGAGCCGAGGCCTCGTCGCCCGAGAGATGATACATCTGGCCGATCAGCGCGATCGAGCCGCCGAAAGCCGCAGCCGCCACGATCCAGAGCGCTTCGCCGATCGCCGCATGGTCGCGGGCCTTCAGCACCGCGCCGCCGACATAGCCACCAAGGATGACGGCAAACAGTGCCGCCACGCGCGCCAGCCGCGGGGTCGCGTCCCAATTGGCGGCGACGAAAATCAGGATGGCGGCTCCGAACAGCACGGCAGCCATCATCGCCAGGATAGAGCCGAAGCTGAGCGACTTGCGCTCGTTGGCCTCGACATCGCGCGAAAGCGAATCGGCTGTGGCGGCGTCAATCAGCCCGGCCTGCAGCCAACGCGCGATATCCGCCCTGACCCGCGACGAATAACTCGCCATGCTGCCACTCCCCCAGTTCGGTCTTTTTTTCAGCCGATCCGGTCAAACCGCTGACGCGGCGGCATTTTCCGATTCGGGTTTCTTTGTGTCAGGTCCGTGAACGCCCGTTAATGCTGCATTGCACAATTTGCATTGCTGCCATGCAGCCATAGCGCTTTTAAATCGATATGGGTCCGCCTATTTATAGTTCGTACACAAACGGAATGATCCGCAAGAAAGACGAAACGAGAACTACCATGAACCTGATCCGCAACTACCGCAACTGGCGCCGCTACAGGGACACCGTGTCCGAGCTGAGCCGCCTGAGCAACCGTGAACTGACCGACCTCGGCATCAGCCGCAGCGACATTCCTTACGTCGCTCGCAAGGCGGTCTAATTCTTCGGACCGCGAATGGTCCGAACCAGTTTTGAAAAAGAGAACGACAATGAACCTGATCCGCAATTATCGTAACTGGCGCGTTTATCGCGAGACGGTTACCGAGCTGGGTCGCCTTTCCAACCGCCAGCTGCATGATCTCGGTATCGTCCGCGACGAAATCAAGATCATCGCCCGCCAGGCGATCTAACCAGAATTTCGCCAGGGTCGACCTCCTCCCCGACCCTGACGGATCCGGTCAACCTTCACCTCCTCCCGAGGGTTGGCCACCAAAACGGCGCCCGCCGCACCTCCTCCCGCGGCGGGCGCTGTTACCCGGGGCAAAAGGAATTTTGCCCCAAAAGGTTTCGCCCCTTTCAAACGGCGAAAGAGTTTTCGTCAAAGCCGACCTCCTCCCCGGCGATGACGAATATGGTCGGCCTTCACCTCCTCCCGAGGGTCGACCCCAAAAACGACACCCGCCGGACCTCCTCCCCCGGCGGGTGTTGTCGTTTTCAGGAGGCGCTCCCATCAGCAGCTGTTTGCCCCGCACCGCGCACGGCAATTGCAATCGCCGCACCAAGCGATTATTCCGGCGCTCATGAGCAAAAACCCCATCCATATCATCGGCGGCGGCCTCGCCGGTTCCGAAGCCGCCTGGCAGGCAGCGCAGGCCGGCGTTCCGGTCATCCTGCATGAAATGCGGCCCGTTCGCGGCACCGATGCACACAAGACCGACAGCCTGGACGAGCTCGTCTGTTCCAATTCCTTCCGCTCCGACGATGCCGACAACAACGCAGTCGGCCTGTTGCATGCCGAAATGCGGCTGGCCGGCTCGTTGATCATGAG
>NZ_RZRK01000930.1:0-2216 GCF_003997835.1 Mesorhizobium sp. M7A.F.Ca.CA.004.12.1.1 | reverse complement strand
TCGTTGCGCTGTTGGCCATCGTTGCGCTCGGCACCTCCAAGACGACGGTCATCGTCGTCATCGGCCTGAGCTTCGCGCCGATCATCGCGCGCACCGTGCGCTCGGCGGTGCTGGCCGAGCGCGAGCTCGACTATGTCGCCGCCGCACAACTCAGGCATGAAAGTGCCCTGCATACGATGTTCGTCGAGATCCTGCCCAACGTCATCCCGCCGATCCTGGTCGAAACCACCGTGCGGCTCGGCTATGCCATTTTCGCCGTCGCCACGCTCTCCTTCATGGGCTTTGGCATCCAGCCGCCCTCGCCCGACTGGGGGCTGTCGATCTCCAACAATTACGGCATGATCGGCGGCGGCTTCTGGTGGACGGTGCTGTTCGATGCGCTCGCCATCGCTTCGCTGGTGATCGGCGTCAATCTGGCGGCCGACGGCGTTCACGGAGCGCTCAATGACTAACTCCGCCAAGGCCGAAAACGCACTCGAACTCACCGATCTTTCGGTTGCCTACCGCGTCGCCGGCCGCAATCGCGCCGTGCTGCGCAACCTCAGCCTCACCATCGGCCAGGGCGAAGCCTATGGGCTGGTCGGCGAGTCCGGTTGCGGCAAGTCGACAGTGGCGCTCACCGTCGTGCGCTATCTGCCGAGAAATGGCTCGATCACCGGCGGCGCGATCTCGCTCGACGGCCAGAATGTGATGAAACTTGACGCCGAAGCGCTCAGGCGGGCGCGCGCGGAAAGCGTCTCCATGGTCTATCAGGACCCGGGCAAGGCGCTGAACCCATCGATCCGCGTCGGCCGTCAGCTGACCGAGATTTTTGAACTCGGCGGCGTTTCGGGACGAGCGGCCACTGACCGGGCGATTGCGATGCTGAACCGAGTGCGCATCTCCGACCCGACAAGTGTCATGCAGCGCTACCCGCACCAGCTTTCCGGCGGCATGCAGCAACGCTTGGCGATTGCCATGGCGCTGGCCAACGATCCGTCGATGCTGATCCTCGACGAGCCCACCACCGGCCTCGATGCGACGGTGGAGGCCGAAGTGCTCGACCTGATCGCACAGCTCAGGCAGGAACTGTCAGCCTCTATCCTGTTCATCAGCCACAACCTCGCCGTCGTTTCCAACATGTGCGACCGGGTCGGCGTGCTCTATGCCGGCATGCTGGTCGAGGAAGGACCAACGGAGGTCGTGTTCAACGATCCGCGCCACCCCTACACGGTGGCGCTGCTGCGCTGCCTGCCGCGCGGCGGCCAACGCAAGGATCAGGGCCGGCTCGACACCATTCCGGGTTTCCTGCCCGGCATCGGGGCCGACATCAAGGGCTGCGCCTTCGCCGATCGCTGCGCGCTCGCCGACGATCGCTGCCGCAGCGAATTGCCGCCGCTCTATGATCTGGGCGGCCGGCTGTCGCGCTGCTTCCATCACGACAAGGCGCAGGCGCTGCCGCGCGCGACACCGAGCGATGTGGCGCCCGCCCCAAAGCCGGCGGCAGCACCAGTGCTGCGCGTCGCCGGGTTGAACAAGACCTATTCCAGCCACGGTCACGCACTGCGCGCCGTCAAGGATGTCTCGGTCGATTTGCGGCCCGGCGAGACGCTCGGGCTGGTCGGTGAGTCCGGCAGCGGCAAGACGACCTTCGCCAGGCTGCTGCTCGGCCTGGTACCGCCCGACGAAGGCGGCACCATCGAACTCGAGGACAAGGCGCTGGCGCCTCGGCTGGAGAACCGCAGCGACGACCAGATCAAGGCGATGCAGATCGTCTTCCAGAATCCGGATTCGGCTCTCAACCGCTCGCATTCGATTCGCCATCTGATCGGCCGGGCACTGAAGCGGCTGGCCGGCCTCTCCGGCAAAGCGCTGGAGTCGCGCCTCAATGACCTTGTCCGCTCGGTCCGGCTCACCGACCGCCATCTTGCCGTCAAGCCGCGCCAGCTCTCCGGCGGCCTGAAGCAGCGCGTCGCCATCGCGCGCGCCTTCGCCGGCGACCCGCGCATCGTGGTGTGCGACGAGCCGACCTCGGCGCTCGACGTCTCGGTGCAGGCTGCCATCCTCAATCTGCTCGCCGACCTGCAGTCGAAGGAAGACGTCAGCTACATCTTCATCTCGCACGACCTTGCCGTGGTGCGTTACCTCTCCGACAAGATCGCCGTGCTCTATCTCGGCCGCATCATGGAACTTGGGCCATCGGAAGACGTCTTTTCCGGACCGCATCACCCCTATAC
>NZ_RZRK01000092.1:0-11567 GCF_003997835.1 Mesorhizobium sp. M7A.F.Ca.CA.004.12.1.1 | reverse complement strand
CTTTTCAGGGCATCGAGGCCGTGCCGGTCGACGTGCAGGTGATGATCGCGCCCGGCAAGGTCAACATGCACATCGTCGGCCTGGGCGACAAGGCGGTGGCCGAAAGTCGCGAGCGGGTGCAGGCCGCGAGGCAGCCGAATGCAAAAACTACTTGGCAAATGTCGGGTACGCTTCCGTCAAAACGTCAAAGGGTCTAGTGCCCACAGCGAGTGGTTTGCGATTGATCCCCCGCGATCGCCAGTGTTGCCACTATCCAAGTCATAGGCGACCTGTGTATTGCTCAAGAACTAGTGCCGCCTCTTTTGTGTTCCCGTTCTGAATTTGGGGGAAGAATGTCAAAGACTGGGTTAGCTGTACTTAAAGAGGCGGCGAACAAAGGGAAACTGGTAGCTATCATGGGTACGGGCGTCAGTCGCGCCCTAGCGGCCGCTGAAGCTCCACATCACAGTTGGCGAGGCCTGATCGAGACGGGCTTGTCATATGCACGCGCACGAGGCCGCATCACCCAGGATCAAGAACGGCGTTGGGCCCGGACCCTCGGCTCCGATGACATCGATGACATGTTGGCAGCCGCCGAATTTGTTACTCAAAAGCTTCAAGGTGCGGATAAGCTTTTGTATGAACGCTGGCTACAAGAGTTATTTTTTGGAGAGAAATGCGGTACCGGCAAGATGGCTGAAGCTATCCGCTCACTCAGAGACGCAAATATACCGTTGGCTACGCTAAATTACGACACGTTACTTGAACAGGCGACTGACCTTCCAGGAATTACACTATCTGACACCTCGCAGGTAGTTAGTTGGATGCAGCGAGATCATCCAGGCATTTTGCATCTTCATGGCAAATGGGACGTTCCCGGTTCCTGCATTCTTGGTATTCGCGACTATACCGCAACACTAACTAGCGAAGTGCGATCCCTCATCCAGCGATCTTTGTCTTCATTCGGTCAGCTTCTTTTTGTTGGATGTGGCGACACTTTTTCCGACCCAAACTTTAGTGCGCTAATAAATTGGTGCCGCACGAACATTGGTGGTGCCCCACCGCTCCACTATGCATTCGTTACAGAGAAGGACTACGGCCCGCGCAAGAAGGATCAAGCTTGGCAGGGGTTCGTCGACCCTATCTCGTACCCTAACCATGCCGATCTGCCAGCCAAACTCTTGGAAATCGTCGCCGACGTTCAGGCTGCAAAGAGGAAACCCAAGCGCACCTCAAGTTCTCTAATTGACGAAGCGCAATGCCTTGATGCCTATCGCACCTTCCTCATTCGTGACTGCGGTCAAATGACGATAGAGGGGGTGCGTGCCGATATGGACACCGCACAGCGGAAGTTTGATCTCGAACGCTTATTTGTTCCGTTGGACGTGGTGCCTATTCCACCTGAATTTCCGCTGACCGACCCCAAGCGAGAACAAAAGCTATCTGAGTGGCAGGAGTCTGATGGGCGAGGCAAAACGTTTGGTGAAGCGTTCAGAGATAATAGGCGAATTGCGCTCTTGGCATTTCCAGGGGGCGGCAAGACACTGCTCCTGAAACGTTTGGCTGTTGCTTACGCCGAACCGAAACGACGAAAGCTGAGCAGAGACCAACTGCCCGATGTGACGCTTTTTCCGGTGATGATTCGCTGTCGAGAGTGGAGAGACCACATCCAAAAACCAATCCCAACAATTCTTAACGAGTTATCACAGATCACCGGGCAAACGAACTTGTCCAACTTCTGGGATGCCATTGTTCCGATGCTTCGTCGGGGAAATATTATATTATTGGTAGATGGCTTAGACGAAATCCACGTTGATGCCCATAGGACTACCTTTGTCGAACACCTTGAGCGTTTCCTAGAAGACTATCCGAAGATCCGACTTGTCGTAACCAGCAGAGAAGCAGGCTTTGCACTCATTGCTCCTACGCTTGCGCGGTTCTGCCAACGCTGGCGCGTGGCGCCCCTTAGCGAAGAGGCTATAGCATTACTTTGCGATTATTGGCACAAGCTCATGGCTGGCGACAAACCAGAAGCCTTGGCCGAGGCCGCCGAAACAACTGCTAGGATCATGCAATCCAGTGCTTTGCGCAGACTAGCGGAAAACCCGCTGCTTCTGACTATGTTGTTGGTTGTCAAGCACGGAGCAGGACGACTCCCGCCCGACAGAGTGAGCTTGTATGACAGGGCGGTGGAGGTTCTCCTCGATACTTGGAATATCAAGGGTCACGAGGCGCTCAACGTCAAGGAAGCAGTTCCGCAACTCGCCTACGTCGCGTTTGAGCTACATAAGCAGGGCAAGCAAACGGCCACAGAACATGAACTCATCAAGTTATTAGAAGCCGCGCGGAAGTACGTGCCCCAAATCACGAGATACGCAAGGGACACGCCGCACGACTTCGTTAAGCGCGTTGAGCTGAGGTCCAGTCTCCTCGTTGAAGCCGGGCTTCAGAAAGACGGGCACAAAACGGTCCCATTTTATCAGTTTCGACATTTGACATTCCAGGAATATCTAGCCGCAGTTGCCGCAGTTGAGGGCCACTATAGGGGTTACACGAGCAGAGACACACCGCTGACCCCTTTGAATCGCTATCTCGAAGGGGAGGAATGGAAAGAAGTCGTACCTATGGCTGCAGTCCTTGCTCGCAAGCAAGCAGAGCCGCTGTTGGTGAGATTGAACACACTGGCTCAAAAGGCCATCGCCAACAGGATTCGCTCCGACGATGATATGGGGCCTATTAAATTAGAAAATGCAGTCCAGCTACTATTAACGAGCCTTGCGGAAGAAGCCGAAGCGTCCCCCGATACCCTCAGTAAAAGTTTGGAAGTTCTTGCACTCCTCGCCAAAGGTTGCCGGGATGATTCCGATCTGTGGAGAACTCTGGCAATAGGACCGTATGGTATCGAGTTTGAGGAGAAAGCTTGGCAACTGTACACACAAGGCTTCCAACCCGAGTCGCTGTGGCTGAGGAATACTTACGCGGTTATCGCAGCTATGCGGCTACACAATCGGCATGCAGTTGCGGCTGATGCCCATCGAGAAGTGATGGATTGCCTTCAAAAAGGCACCCACAGCGAAGAAATCCGCAGAAATTTTCTTGCTATTTCGGGAGATATATGGAGTTCGACACATGAGACGCTAAATATCTGGTCCGACAACGACACAGCAACCTTGGTAGAGCAATATATTTTGTCCAAAGATTCCGATAATACGGAGGCAGCGCTTTGGGCCAGAGCCCTTCTACACGATCGTGAGACAACAATCAGACCAAAGGTAGGTACTTTGGAACTTGTTGCTAACTTATACTTCTTAGACGGCTCTATAGCGAGTCTTGCCGGCTTCTTTTTGGGAAGGGTGGTCGGGTTTCCGCGGGCGTATTGGAAGCCGCAGTTTGATGCCGATCAGAAAGAGCGCATCGTCGGTATACTAGAGTCAGACCGCGTAGACGGTCGCGATCGCAGCTTGTGGCATGGCGCGCTCGTTTTGAGCTATTACGCCCGTGGCGTTGTCGATGATAGCAAACTAGGGTCATTGCTAGAGCAAATGAAGGATCGTTCTGACGTGGCCAATCTGATGACGTCACTCCTCGCTGGGAAGTCGAGAGAAGGTTCGATGAGAGTGAGGCGCCCGAGCGTAACGTTGTGACTGCCTTCGGGGCAGTTCGGAGCTGTATAGAACCCGACCACGAGCGCGAAGAAGGCTAGGCTTAATTCAGAGCAATCGGTCAACGGCGAGCTCAGCCCAAAATGCCCTTGGACGTGGCTGCCGCAATCAATTCGATTGACATGACCACGGGCCCATAGTGGTTCGTTGGCATGTCCAATGACAAGAATAACCTCCTCGAATCTTGGATGCTCCAGCGCTTGAAACAAGTCGAGGCTGCGCTGGCGCATCGTGAGTGGCTTGTCGATGGACAGTTTTCCGCCGCCGATATCTTAATGACGGACGTACTTTGGATACCCATGGTCATGGCTGCCGGCAGTTTTCCGACAACATGATGTTACGTCGATCCATCCTGCGACGGCTAGACGGTGCATTTTGCAGCGGGCGACAAGTCCGTGGCAATCTGTGGCAGGGCGCAATGTCTGGTCGGAGATCAACCTGCGTTTCAGGTTGATCGGAATAGCATTTATAGCTGCGGTGGTTTTGTTCCTGTATTGTTCTTGATTATCCCAGAAATCTATGTTTGTGTTGGGCGATGTCGTTGGCCGCCTAGCCGTGTAGGCTTAGGCACGCAGCATATCCGGGGGCATAGAAATGGTGGCGCGGGTTCGCACGGTCGCTTTTCAGGGCATCGAGGCCGTGCCGGTCGACGTGCAGGTGATGATCGCGCCCGGCAAGGTCAACATGCACATCGTCGGCCTGGGCGACAAGGCGGTGGCCGAAAGCCGCGAGCGGGTGCAGGCCGCACTGCATGCTTCCGGCCTGTCGATGCCGTCGAAGAAAGTCACGGTCAATCTGGCGCCGGCCGACCTGCCGAAGGAAGGCAGCCACTACGACCTGCCGATCGCGCTTGGCCTGATGGCTGCCCTTGGCGCCATTCCGGGCGACATGCTGGCCGGCTATGTCGTGCTTGGAGAATTGTCGCTCGACGGCACGATTGCCGCGGTCGCCGGCTCCTTGCCGGCGGCGATCGCCGCCAATGCCGAGGGCAAGGGCCTGATCTGCCCGTTCGCATGCGGGCCGGAAGCGGCCTGGGCTGGTCGGGAATTCGACATTCTGGCGCCGCGCAGTCTGATCGCCATCGCCAATCATTTTCGCGGCACGCAGGTGCTGTCGCGCCCCGAGCCCGGCATTCATGCCGCCGCTCTGGATTTGCCTGACCTCGCCGACATCAAGGGCCAGGAGACCGCCAAGCGGGCGCTGGAAGTGGCCGCCGCCGGTGGGCATAATCTGCTCATGATCGGACCCCCGGGATCCGGCAAATCGATGCTGGCGCAGCGGCTGCCGTCGATCCTGCCGCCGCTGGCGCCGAAGGAATTGCTCGAAGTCTCGATGATCGCCTCGGTGGCAGGAGAGCTCGGCGAAGGTAAGCTGACCGACCGGCGGCCGTTCCGGGCGCCGCACCACTCGGCCTCGATGGCGGCGATGGTCGGCGGCGGTATCCGCGCGCGGCCGGGCGAGGTGTCGCTGGCCCATCACGGCGTGCTGTTCCTCGATGAGTTTCCCGAGTTCACGCCGCAGACGCTTGATGCGTTGCGCCAGCCGTTGGAGACCGGCGACTGCATGATAGCGCGAGCCAATCATCGCGTCACCTATCCGGCGCGTATCCAGCTGGTGGCGGCGATGAACCCGTGCCGCTGCGGCATGGCCGGCGAGCCGGGCTATCGCTGCCTGCGCGGCGAGCGTTGCCGTACCGACTATCAGGCGCGCATTTCGGGTCCGCTGCTCGACCGCATCGATCTCAGGATCGAAGTGCCGGCGGTCTCGGCCAGCGACCTGATCCGGCCCGACCGGGCGGAGAAAAGTGCCGATGTGGCGCTGCGTGTGGCACGCGCCCGCACCATCCAACGCGAACGTTTCGAGCGGCTCGGCGCCACCCGCGCCACCACCAACGCGCATTGCGCGCCCTCGGTCATCGACGAGATCGCCATGCCGGACGCCGCCGGCCTGTCGCTGCTCAAGGACGCCAGCGAAAAGCTCGCCTTTTCGGCGCGGGCCTATCATCGCGTGCTGAAGGTGGCGCGGACGCTCGCCGATCTCGACGCCAGCGAAACCGTCGGCCGAATCCATCTGGCCGAAGCGATCTCCTACCGCATGAGCTCGGAGCGGATGGCGCAGGCGGCGTAGGTCCGCCGACAAGCCGACCTCGCCACATTGCCTTCCGCGATCACGCCATAACCCGGCCTCCGCGAATCGATCATCTCCACGGTGCGGCGGACCTGATTGTCCGCTTGGCCGGCGTCCTCACCACCCAACGGCCCCCACCGACCGGACGCCGGCCATTTTCTTCCTCTTCCAGAAAGCGTGGATGTCATCGGCGTCGGACCAAGGTCCTGGCCTCCGCATTGACATTCCTTATTTAGACAATGCGAATATGGTGTGGCCGGGGAGCCCGCTATGTTCATTGACTACTACGAAGTTTTGGAAGTTAGCCCGAACGCCAATTCGGAAACGCTGGAGCGCATATTTCGCTATTTTGCGATGCGCTATCATCCAGACAATCGCGAAACCGGCGATGAAGCCCGTTTCAGTGAAATCGTGGAAGCCCACAATACGCTCAAGGATCCGGTCAAACGCGCACAATACGACATCGCGTACAGGGACCATGCCGGCCTTCGCCGTGAATTGACCGAGGAAGCCAGCAACACCAAAGGCATCGAGCGTGACGTCGTGATCCAGGCCAGGCTGCTGTCGCTGCTTTACGCGAAGCGCCGGCACGACGTCAGCAATCCCGGGATCGGAGATGTGGAGCTCGAACGCTTATCAGGCTGTCCGCGAGAGCATCTCGAATTTCATCTCTGGTATCTGAAAGCGAAGGCCTGGATAGCAAGAGTGGAAAACGGGACGATCGCGATTACGGTGGAAGGCGTCGATCGGGTCAACTCCGAACACCGTCGCGATCCCACCATCCGGCTCCTGGACCATACAGCTCCCTGACGCCTCACCCCGGAGAAAGCAGGCCGAAAACCCGCCGCCCATACACGACACTGGCCTATTCAGCTCTGCTGCGCCTTCAGTTCCAGCCGCCGCGCGTGCAGCACCGGCTCGGTGTAGCCATTGGGCTGGACGCGGCCCTTGAAGACCAGGTCACAAGCGGCCTGGAAGGCGATCGACTTGGCGAAATCGGCCGCCATCGGCTGGTAAAGCGGGTCGCCCTCGTTCTGGCGGTCGACGATGTCAGCCATGCGCTTCATCGTCGCCATCACCTGGTCCTCGCTGCACACACCGTGGTGCAGCCAGTTGGCGATGTGCTGTGAGGAAATACGCAATGTGGCGCGGTCTTCCATCAGGCCGACATCGTTGATGTCAGGCACTTTCGAGCAGCCGACGCCCTGGTCGATCCAGCGGACGACATAGCCAAGAATGCCCTGCGCGTTGTTGTCGAGTTCCTTCTGGACGTCTTCGGGCGACCAGTTCGGCCGCACGGCCACGGGCACCGACAGGATGTCGTCGAGCTTCGCCTTGGGCTGGTTCTTCAGCGCCGCCTGCACGGCGTGGACGTCGACCTTGTGATAGTGCGTGGCATGCAGCGTCGCCGCCGTTGGCGACGGCACCCAGGCAGTGTTTGCGCCGGCCTTGGGGTGGGCAATCTTCTGTTCCAGCATCGCCGCCATCAAATCCGGCATCGCCCACATGCCCTTACCGATCTGGGCGTGGCCGGCCAAGCCGCATTCCAGCCCGATGTCGACATTCCACGCCTCGTAGGCGGAAATCCAGGCGGCCTGCTTCATGTCGCCCTTGCGGATCATCGGGCCGGCTTCCATCGAGGTGTGGATCTCGTCGCCGGTGCGGTCGAGGAAGCCGGTGTTGATGAACACGACGCGCGCTTTTGCGGCGCGGATCGCCTCCTTGAGGTTGACGGTGGTGCGCCGCTCCTCATCCATAATGCCCATCTTGATGGTATTCCTGGCCATACCGAGCAGCGCTTCGACGCGGTCGAAGATCTCGACGGCGAAAGCGACTTCGTCGGGCCCATGCATCTTGGGTTTCACGACATACATCGAGCCCGCGCGGGAATTGGCGCGGCGGCCGTTCGGCCCTACATCGTGCAGCGCGATCAGCGCCGTCATCGCCGCATCCATGATGCCTTCCGGAACCTCGTTGCCGTCGCGATCCAGTATCGCCGGGTTGGTCATGAGGTGGCCGACATTCCTGACCAGCATCAGCGAGCGGCCGGGCACGGTCAGCGTGCCGCCGGCGGGCGCGGTGTAGGAGCGGTCAGGATTGAGCTTGCGGACAAAGCTCTTGCCGCCCTTGGTGATCTCTTCCGCCAAATCGCCCTTCATCAGGCCGAGCCAGTTGCGGTAGATGACGACCTTGTCTGGCGCATCCACCGCCGCGACCGAATCCTCGCAGTCCTGGATGGTGGTCAGCGCCGATTCCAGGATGACATCGGCGATGCCAGCCGGATCGGTGCGGCCGATCTGGTTGTTGCGGTCGATCGCGATCTCGATGTGCAGGCCGTTGCGCACCAGCAGCACCGCATCGGGATTGGCCGCGTCGCCACGGTAGCCGACGAATTGCCTGGGGTCGGCCAGCGTCGTCGAGCCGGCGCCGGCGCTCAGCCGCAAGGCACCTTGCGCCAGCGACAGACCATTGACGCCGGCCCATTTGCCTAGGGTGAGCGGGGCAGCCTCGTCGAGAAAGGTCTTCGTCCAGGCAACGACCTTGGCGCCACGCGCCGGATTGAAGCCCTTGCCCTTTTCGGCGCCATCCGTTTCGGGGATGGCATCGGTGCCGTAGAGCGCGTCGTAGAGCGAACCCCAGCGCGCATTGGCGGCGTTGAGCGCATAGCGCGCATTCATCACCGGCACGACCAGCTGCGGTCCGGCAACATCAGCAATTTCGGGGTCGACATTGTCGGTCGATACGCTGAAGGCCGGGCCTTCGGGAACGAGATAGCCGATTTCTTTCAGGAAGCCCTTGTAGGCCTCCATGTCGACCGGCGCGCCATGCTCGCGATACCAGCCGTCTATCTGTTCCTGGATGGCGTCGCGCTTTGCCAGCAGCGCCCGGTTCTTCGGCGCCAAATCATGGATGATGGCCGAAAAACCGTTCCAGAAGGCGTCCGCTTCGACGCCCGTGCCCGGCAGCGCTTCCCTGGCCACGAACTCATGCAGCTCGCGGGCAATCCGCAATCCGGCGATCTCGATGCGGTCGGTCATCAGGCTACTCCAGATGAAAGGCTTTGCGGGCCTTTGGCATGTCAGGTTTGCCGGGTCAATTCAGCTTAGGGTGAAGGTGGCGTATTTCGCCGCCCCGCTCAAACCGCAATCCTTGGCCTTCCCGAGGCCACCGCCACCACATGCGCCTCGATGAACATGCGCTGGGCTTCGACGGTCGAGACGCGGAATTCGGTGGCGACGTCGATCTCGGCGCTGTCGGTGCCGGCCTCCATAGCGCGCTCCGCGACGATGGCGCGGACATCGGCCTCGGCCGCCGCGATCGCTGTCGCCTCGTCGAGGAAATCGCGCACGGTCTCGCCCGAGGCGAGACGAAACAGCCCTTCCATGGGCTGGCTGACCCGCGCCTCGGCCGAAACCCTGACCTGGCCGACGACGGCGCCGAGCGCGTTGGCGACATCGGTATCCCTGGGCACCACGCAGTCATTGCCGATCAGCGGCGGCAGCCCGGCATAGTGCAGCGGCGCCGAGGCGCCGAGGCCGATGACCGGGCGGTCGAGCGCAACGCTCAGGCGGGCAATCCCGGGATGGGCGTCGACCGCGCGCTGCACCAAGGCATGCGCCACCGTCGACGCGCCATCGAGCCCATCCTCGGCAAAGGCGGTCTCGAGGATATACTCGGCCGACCAGCGCGTCAGCGTCACCAGCACCCGTTCCGAAATCGCTTCCGGCGAAGCTGCGATGTTCTGGCCACGGCCGTCACGCTTGCGGGCGAACAGTTCGGCGCCGAGGCGCGCGGCGATGGGATCCCAGTTCGCCTGCTTGCCGAGCACGTGGGCAGCGTCCGACGGGGTGAAGCCGGCGACATGCACCAGCCCGCGCGACACCAGCCGGTTCAGCGTCGCGTTCTGCGCGTTCGAGGTCAAAAGCCTGTCGACGGCGAGCGGCACGGCACCAATCAGCTCGTAGAGCTTGGCTTCGGCGCCGGTCAGGCCTGCGGCGAGCCGGTCCGGCACGCCGGTGCGCACCGCGAAGCGGCCGTCCATGCGGCCGGGATTGGGCGCCCGCAGCTGGCGTTCGAGTTCGGAGGTGACAGCTGTACCGTGCGCCATGCCGGCCAGCGCCAGCGGCACCAGGCGGCGCGGCCCGAGCAGGATCTTCGGGTTGAGCACGCCGTCCTCCAGCGTCACTTCGGAATCGCCGCCGAGGCCGAAGGTGCGCATGGCGACAGCCTCGACCATGGTGCGGAAGCCGCCGACGGTGGCGCCTTCCGGGTCGAGCCTGGGACGGCCGCCGTCGAGCACGGCGACGTCGGTTGTGGTGCCGCCGATGTCGGAGACCACAGCATTGTCGAGCCCGGTCATGTGGCGGGCGCCGACCAGGCTGGCGGCCGGGCCGGACAGGATGGTCTCGATCGGCCGCTGGCGGGCAAAAGCGGCCGAAACCAGCGCGCCATCGCCGCGCACCACCATCAGCGGTGCCGCGATGTTGCGTTCTCCAAGAAAACCTTCGGTTGCCGCCACCAGGCGGTCGATCATCGAGATCAGCCTGGCGTTGAGCAAAGTGGTCAGCGCCCGGCGCGGACCGCCGAGCTTGGCCGACAGCTCGTGGCTCGATGTGACCGGCAGGCCTGTCTTTTCGCGGATCAACTCGCGGGCGGCGATCTCATGCGCCGGATTGCGGGTGGCAAAATAGGCGCAGACGGCAAAGCCGGACACCGAGGCGCCGAGTTCCGGCAACGCCGCTTCCAGTCCGGACAGATCGAGCCTGGCGGCATTGCCGTGCACGTCGTGGCCGCCCGGACAAAACACCACCGGATCGGTGCCGAGCGCGGCCTTCAGCCCGTCGCGGGCGAGGTCGCCCTCGGAAAAGCCGATCATCACCAGCGCGACGCGGCCGCCCTGGCCCTCGACAAGCGCGTTGGTGGCAAGCGTCGTCGACATCGACACCAGCTTGATATGAGCCGGATCGGTTCCGGCTTTCTGCAGCACCGCATCGACGGCGCCGGAAATGCCGACGGCAAGATCATGCCTTGTGGTCAGCGCCTTGGCCTTGGCCAGCACCTTGCCCTTGTTCGGGCCTTCTTGCGGGCCTTCCGTTTCAGACCACAACACGGCATCGGTATAGGTGCCGCCGGTGTCGATCCCGAGGAACAGCGGCTTTGGCTTGGTCTTGGCGGTCATTTTTGGCGGCGGTCCGGGTGGCAATTTATTTGTCCCTGCCCTTAGCCGATACGGAGCGGGCGATAAAGCCGCGAGCGCTGGGCCACGGGTAATCTCCCCCCTCGAGGGGGAGATGTCGCCAAAGGCGACAGAGGGGGTCGGCAAGACTGGATGCGACTTCATACGAGGCGAAAGAGGAAGCCAGCGCTCTACGCGAGACGACCCCCTCTGGCCTGCCGGCCATCTCCCCCTCAAGGAGGGAGATCGCAGCTACCCCACAAACCCCACCTTCTTGTGCGTCCCATCGCAGAACGGTTTGTTGGCGGAATGGCCGCAGCGGCAGAGGAAGGCGCGTTGCGTACGATCGACCGTATGGCCGGTTCCGGTGACGATCTCGAGATTGCCCTCAAGCTTGAGCGGGCCATTGGTGGTCGGCGTCACTTTCAGCGGACCGTTCCTCGCTTCGAGCGCCAGCGTGTCCTTCAGCGGCGGCTCGCCGGTGGCGGCAAAACCGGATTTGTTGTGGCTGCCGTCGCAGAACGGCTTGTTCTCCGAAGCGCCGCAGCGGCAGAGCGTGGCACGATAAGAAGTCTCGCCGTCGAGCACGATCTCGGCGTGTACCGCCAGCGGGCCGGTTTCCC
>NZ_RZRK01000929.1:0-2224 GCF_003997835.1 Mesorhizobium sp. M7A.F.Ca.CA.004.12.1.1 | reverse complement strand
CTACCGGACCACCGAATACGCCTCGATCGATCCGGAGGCGACGATCGCCGTGCTGCCGGTGGCGGCGATCGAGCAGCATGGCCCGCATCTGCCTGTCTCGACCGACACCTCGATCATGAACGGCATGCTCGACACGGTCATTTCGCGTCTGCCCGACGATCTCGACATCCGCATCCTGCCGGTTCAGGCGGTGGGCAAGTCGAACGAACATCTGCACGCGCCGGGCACCCTCACTTTGCCGGCAACGACGCTGATCGAAGCCTGGACCGAGCTTGGCCTGTCGATCGCGCGCGCTGGCGTGCGCAAGCTGGTCGTGGTCAATTCGCATGGCGGCAACGAGGAGATCATGGGCATCGTCACGCGCGAATTGCGCGTGCGCGGAAAGATGCTGGCGGTAAAGACCAGCTGGCAACGGTTCGGCCGCCCGGCCGGCATGTACACCGAACTGGAGGACCGCCACGGCATCCATGGCGGCGATGTCGAGACCTCGCTGATGCTGCATTTCCGGCCGGACCTCGTCGACATGGCCAAGGCCGACAATTTCGTTTCCAATGTCGCCAAAGCCGAAAACGAACTTTCGCTCCTGCGCCACACCGGCACCCATGCCTTCGCCTGGATCGCCAGCGATCTCAACCCGAACGGCGTCGTCGGCGATGCCAGCATCGCGACGGCGGAGAAGGGCCGGCTGACGGCGGAATATCAGGCCGACGGCTTCATCAGCCTGCTGCGGGATGTGCGCAAGGCGAAGCTCGCGGACTGGTTGACGTAGCCTCCAAACCAGTGGTCTGGCATCGAAAGGCAAGCGCTGTCCTCTTGAACAAACCAGGCGACGGAGGGCGTATCTGACAATCGCGCTTTTGGACAAGAGATTTCCGCACAAGAGATTTTGACAAACTTTGCCAAAACGGACCATACTGGACGAGATATGGAGGCCAGTATGGCAACGATGAACGTATCATTGCCCGACCCGATGAAAGATTGGGTGGAGGCGCAAACCGAAACGGGCCGTTACGCCAACGCGAGCGACTATGTGCGCGATTTGATCCGTCGGGATCAGGAGCGCAATGACAAGATTGCCGCCATGCAGCGCTTTGTCGACGATGGCTTGAAGAGTGGCATCGGCAATCGATCCAGGGACGCGCTTTTCACGGAGGCGGTTAAACGCGCTGAAAAGCCATCCGGCAATGGGTAGTGGGATTTCGCCTTTCTTTAGCTGCGGAAGAGGACATCGTCGGTATTGCCGAGCAAGGGGTGCGCCTGTTCGGGCGCTGTGCAGGCCAGACAGTATCATGACGAGTTGTTCACGATCTTTGACCTGATCGCTGCCAGTCCCCGAATAGCGCGGGAGCGGCTTGAATTGGCGCCACCGATGCGTATCCATCCCTTCAAAGCCCATCTTGTCGTCTACCGGATCGAAGCCGACGACGACGTGTTCATTGTCCGGATACGGCACGGGCATGAAGATTGGGCGAATGAAGGCACCCGATAATCGAACAACGACATGGGGGCAGCTAGCTGTCGATCCTCAGCGCGAAGGGCGTGCCTTCAAAGGCATCCGCACCGCGGCCGATCGATTCGATCGCCTCGATCATGCGGCCGTTGCGATCAAGCAGCGCATCGGCCACCGCGATCAGTCGCGGATTGGGTGTTGCCGAGGGCGACAGCGCCCGCAGCGTCCGCGCCAATTCGGCCTCGTCGCGTTTCGGCGCCAATGCGGCCGCGATGATATAGGCCGAAGCCGTCGAGCGGCTGATGCCGGCATAGCAATGCACGAGCATCGGCCTTGCCCGGTCCCAGCGGCGCGCGAAATCGAGCAGGTTGCGGACATGCTCCTCGCCGGGCATGGTCATGCCGTCCTGCGCCGCCGCGATGTCATGCATGACCAGATGCAGATGATTTTCTTTCGATATCGAGGCCGGCCGGACCACCGCCGTTCCGGCGGCAAGCAGCGACAGCATGCGGTCGGCGCCGCTCCTGGCCACCGTTTCCTCGATCTTTGCCAGCGAGCAGACATGGATCATTGTTTCGAACCCTTCGATTGAAGCTCGCGCCGCGACGCCCATTCGGCAAGAACGGTCTCGAGCCGCTGCCATTCCTCCTCACTCCCCGGCAGGCCGGCGCGCAGAACGTCAGGCCGATCGGCAAAATGGCGAAGCAGAATGCCGCGCCCGCCGAGCGCGGCAAACAAATCGGCAGCATGCGGTAGGCGAAGAAAACGGAACAG
>NZ_RZRK01000928.1:0-2224 GCF_003997835.1 Mesorhizobium sp. M7A.F.Ca.CA.004.12.1.1 | reverse complement strand
TCGCCAGATAGGGCGCCAGCGCCAGCGCATAGGTGGCCGTCATATGGTGATGGTCGCGCCAGACGATGATGTTGCCGACCACGGCCGAACAGCTGTCCTTGCCACATAAGGCATCGTTCATGTCAACGACACGGACCCCCGGCAATGCCCCTGCGGCGAGGGCGAAGACATCGCTCGTCTCCACCTCCTGTCGCGCGTTGACGCATTTGTCGGCATCGGCGGCCAGGCAATCACCGGGATCGAACTTGACGAAAGGCGTGTTCCGAATGGCGATAATACGCACGCCCGTTCTGTTCAAGTCGCTCCAGATGCTGCGCAAACCGTCGATCATTGCCGGCTCCGGTGTGTCGGAATAGCGAGACTGGCTGGTGAACATCAGGTCTGGCCGCAATTTCCTGATCTCGGCGCGAACGTTGTCGCGCCATGTTGCGCAGGCCTCATACGGCTTACCTTCATCCGTCACCGCGGCAAGGGTGAAAGGGCATGCAGCCTTGGTGAAGGTGACCAATTTCCACTTGCGGTCCCTGGCAATCTTGTCGATGGCCGGGATCCATTGTGCTGCGTGTGAATCGCCTGCGACGACAATGGTTCTGGTTCCCTGGGGATCGCCGAGCTGGCAGCCCACAGCTTGCGTGCTGTCCTGCTCCTGATGGCATTTCAGTCGATAGACGATCGGTACGTCACGCCTGAGTTTGCCGAGGGATGGCAGCAGTTGCACGTCGCGCGGAACCGAAGCGTTGGCAAGAAGCGCTGCCGGCCCTGGATAATTCGGTGTCCCGATCAGGCTGATATCGACGTCTTTCCTGTCGAGCGCATAGCCGAGCCCACCCGACATCATCACGCAGACGGCAACGGCGGCAGTGGCATAGGCCAGAGGTTTCCGTTCCGTATCCGACCGCGGCTGCCGGTAGCGCTGTTCGACATATCGGTAGGAAAGATCCGAGATTGCCAGCGTCAGGGCGATCAGCACGAGACCTGCAAGGAGCCCGGCCGCGGGGCGATGCGCCGAATAGAAAACAACCAGCGGCCAATGCCAGAGGTAGATCGAATACGACCGGTCGCCGACATAGCAAAGGATGCTGGCATCAAGTCCGCGAACCGGCCCAGTTTGATGCCGCCGGCGGCAATGATGAGCACCGTCCCCAAGGTCGGCAGCAAGGCAAGAGCGCCAGGAAATGACGTCGAGGCGGAAAAGAAAAGCGCTGAAAACCCGATGGCGCCAATACCGGTCATCGCCATTGCGGCGCGCAATGGCAGCCCTGCCCTGAACCGATGGACCGTCAGCGCCAGCAGGCCACCGAGCGCCAGCTCCCACAGACGGGTATGGGTTACGAAATAAGCGGCGGCCGGATCGCTCCGGGTGATGACAACCGAGCTGATCAGCGATCCGGCAAAAACCGCGGTCAGCCCCACGAGGAATACGTCTTTCGCTGGCCGCCCGAGACGGCGCGCCAGCCAAAGGCCTGCCACCATCAGCAATGGCCAGACGATATAGAACTGCTCCTCGATGGATAGAGACCAGTAATGTTGTACCGGGCTCGCCGCCTCCTCGGCGCCGAGATAGTCGACCGCCTGCCAGGCAAGCCGCCAGTTCTGCACATAGAGCGCACTGGCAGCGACCTGGATTGCCGTCTCTTCCCAACGTGCCATGGACAGGAAGACCAGCGTTCCGGCGAGCGTGGCAAGAAGGGCCAGGATCGCAGTCGGCAGCAGTCGCCGCACTCGCCGCGAATAAAAGGCCATCAGCGAGATGCGGCCGTCGCGCAGCGCCATGCGGGCAAGCAGACCGGTGATGAGATAGCCCGAGATGACGAAGAACACATCGACCCCGACATACCCGCCAGGAAGAACCGCGGGCCAGATGTGGAAAACCACCACCAGGGCAACGGCTATGCCACGCAGCCCCTGGATTTCAGGCCGCAATGCAACAGGCCCCTCAGCGTTTTCTGTCAACACCACCCGCCTCAGACCTGATTTCAGATCGGCTCGAACTTCACATCCGGCTGGTCGGGACCGCCGGCTTGCCGCAACAGCGCGAGAATGTGTTCGCTCCTGTCAACCTGCTGTCGCCTCCAGTTCGAGGCGTTAGTCACGTGCAGCCAGCCATCGACCACCATGAAAAAATCCTCGGATTGATCATGTCCCGCGCCGAAGCGAAGCGATTTGTTTTCGGCGAACCGAACCAGCGCCGGATCGATCGATCTGTAGAGCACCGGCCAGTTGC
>NZ_RZRK01000927.1:0-2227 GCF_003997835.1 Mesorhizobium sp. M7A.F.Ca.CA.004.12.1.1 | reverse complement strand
GATAGAATGCGGCCGGGGAGATCGCGATGAAGAAGGTTTCGATATTGGTCGCCAGCTTTGCCGCTTTGTCGCCGCTGCCGTTTTCCGCCGGCGCCAGTGCGCAAAAACCGGTCGGCATGGCCAATCCGGCATCCGTCCATTGTGGCGATATCGGCGGGCGCCTGGTGATCAGGAAGGACAAGGCCGGCAACGAATATGGGTTTTGCCGCTTGCCCAATGGGCGCCTTTGCGAGGAGTGGGCGCTGTTTCGCGACAACAAGTGCATCGGGCCGAAGGCGGCCATGCGCCGCAAGTGACACACCTGCCATCATAGGGTGAGATCATGTCCGAACCGCATTCCCATTCGCATCTGTGGCCCGGCGTGCCACTCGCGCTTGGCTCTGCCGCCCTGTTCGGGGCGACGCCGCCGCTCAGCAAGCTGCTGCTCAATGGCGTCAATCCCTTCATGCTGGCCGGCCTGCTCTATCTCGGTGCCGGTCTTGGGCTGGCTCTGTACCGCCTGCTTCGGGGCAGGCAGGCCGCGGCCGGGGAGGCGCAACTGACCGCTGGGGATGTTCCCTGGCTGGCGCTGGCGATCGGCATGGGCGGCGTTATCGCGCCGGTGCTGCTGATGTTCGGCTTGACCCTCAACACGGCGTCCAGTTCGGCGCTGCTGCTCAACCTGGAAGGGCTGGCGACGATGGCGATCGCCTGGCTCGTCTATCGCGAGAATGTCGACCGGCGCCTGCTTTTTGGCGCTTTCGCCATTCTGGCGGGTGCCATTCTTCTGTCGTGGCAAGGTGAGGGCGTCGCCTTCAACCGTGGCGCCCTGATGGTGGCAGGGGCTTGTCTGGCCTGGGGGATCGACAACAATTTCACGCGCAGGATCTCCGCCACCGACCCGGTGGTGATCGCCATGCTCAAAGGGCTGGTGGCGGGTGTCGTCAATGTCGGGCTGGCGCTTGCCGGCGGGGCCTTGTTTCCCCCGGCGTCGGTTATTGCAGCGACCGCCGCAGTCGGTTTCTTCGGCATCGGGGTCAGCCTGGTGATGTTCATCGTGGCGCTGCGTCATCTGGGCACCGCGCGGACAGGGGCCTATTACTCGCTCGCTCCCTTCATCGGCGCGTTGCTGGCAATCGCCATCCTGGGTGACGCCGTCACGCTCAAGCTGGCGGCCGCCGGAGTTCTGATGGGCGTTGGCCTGTGGCTGCATCTGTCGGAACGCCATGAGCACGAGCACGATCATGAGGAATTGGAGCACGAGCACAGCCATGTGCATGATGAGCACCACCAGCACCATCATGACGGGCCGGTGAGTGAGCCGCATTCGCACTGGCACCGGCATGCGCCGATGCGCCACCGGCATCCACATTATCCCGACCTGCACCACAGGCATGGCCACGGATAAATGCTGACCGTCTGGTACAACACTCGCTGCCCGGTCTGCGATGCCGGTATCGGCAGGCAGAAGCGGCGGCTGATCGAGGCGGTCAAGGCCGGGCGGATCGAGTTCCGAGACATCAATCTTGAACCGGCAGCGCTTACCGGACATGGCGCGTCGCTTGACGACATCCGCCGCCGGCTGCACGCCACCGATGCGGCGGGCAGGCTGCTGGTCGGCGCCGATGTCGCGATTGCCGTTTGGCAGGCAACGCCAGGCGAGGGCTGGCTGGCGATGGTGTTCGGCAATCCGTTTATCTTGCCGCTGACACGCTTTGCCTACGACCGCTTCGCCGATCTTCTCTATGCCTGGAACCGGCGCAAGGGTCGCTGGTAGCGGTTCGTCATTGATGACCGCAGGGCAAAAGGTCCGGAGGACATCTCCGGACCTTTTTCGTGTGAGCTATCGGCTGGCCGGCTCGCAGAGCGCGCCGACGATGCGGCGCACTATCGGCAGCACCAGCAGCAGCGTTGGAAACGCCACCAGCCAGGACAGGCCCCAGGCGGTCAGCCAGATGGACGGCAGCTCGGGGTGGAAGCCAAGGCTTTTCAACGTCGAGATGAACGAGACGATGAAGGTCATCAACAGCGACAGCACCAGCGGGCTGAGAACAGCGGCATAGCGCGCAGGCAGTTTCCTGCGCTGATATCTTGCATTCATTTCGGGTGTTCCCTGAAAGTGTCCGGTCCGTCGCATTGGCATCCATTCGCCGTGGCCGGCAAAATTGCCCGGAAGACCGGGTTGGGATGCGTTGCTTGACGTCAGACGCTTACGGAGCAGCCGAGGCGCTCGCCGGCCTTCTAGCGG
>NZ_RZRK01000926.1:0-2230 GCF_003997835.1 Mesorhizobium sp. M7A.F.Ca.CA.004.12.1.1 | reverse complement strand
GACCAGGCAGGTGCCGAGCGTGCGCATCTTCCCGGTCCAGCCCAACAGCCTCGGTATCCGCGGCGCCGGCAACGGCCTGCAGTTCGCGCTGGTCGGCAACGACCGCAAGGCGCTCGGCGATGCCGCCGTGAAGATCATCGCCGAGATGCAGAAGGACCCGCGCTTCCAGACACCGCGCCTGTCCATCGACCCGACGCAGCCGCAACTCGCCGTGGCCATCGACCGCGAGCGCGCCTCTGACCTCGGCATCGACATATCGGGACTGGCCAACACCCTGCAGGCCATGCTCGACGGCAACGACGTCGTCGACGTCTACATCGCCGACCGCAGCTACGGCGTGAAGCTGGTCTCGACCACCAATCCGATCAACGATCCGACGGATCTGGAGAACATCTTCCTGAAAACAGCCGACGGACGTTTCGTGCCGATGTCGACCATCGCCACGCTGACCGAACGCGCCGTGCCGCCGTCGCTGTCGCGCGAACAGCAGCAGCCCTCTGTGGCGATCACGTCCAACCTCAGCGGCGACTTCGCGCTTGGCGATGCGCTCACCCGCGCCGAGCAAATCGCCACGCCGCTGCTGCCGCCAGGCAGCCGCATCCTGCCGCTGGCCGAGGCGGCGACGCTGGGCGAGACCAACAGCGCCATGGTCACCATTTTCGGCTTCGCGCTGGTCATCATCCTTTTGGTGCTGGCCGCCCAGTTCGAAAGTTTTGTCAGCGCCGTCATCATCATGGCGACGGTGCCGCTAGGGCTGGCCTGTGCGATTTTCGCGCTTCTCCTCTCGGGCACCAGTCTCAACGCCTACAGCCAGATCGGCCTGGTGCTTTTGGTCGGCGTCATGGCCAAGAACGGCATCCTGATCGTCGAATTCGCCAACCAGTTGCGCGACCGCGGGCTTGGCGTGCGCGAGGCGATCGAACAGGCCTCGATCATCCGCGTGCGGCCGGTGATGATGACGATGATCTGCACCGTGCTCGGCGGCCTGCCGCTGGTGCTGGCGAGCGGCGCCGGTGCCGAGGCGCGCGTCGCGCTCGGCTGGGTCATCGTCGGCGGCCTGGGGCTGGCCACCGTCTCGACGCTGTTCCTGACGCCGGTCGCCTATCTCCTGCTTGGCCGCTTCGTCACGCCGAAGACCCACGAGGAAGCCCGACTGAAGCGCGAGTTGGAGGAAGCCGCCTACACCAATGTGGAGCCGGCTGAATAGAAATCCCAGGAAAAGTGTGTAGCGGTTCTTCGTCCGGAATTTCGTAAGAAAAATAATTCCGCCTATCTCAAGAACCGGCCTTCGATCGACCAGCGCGCGGCGAGGAAATTCAGCACCGCCGCCACCACGACGCCGCCGATTTTCGCCGGCCACACCCCGATGATGCCGGCGAACAGCGCGATCGAGAGGCTGGAGACACCGAGCGAAATCAGCGCTCCAAGCGTGGCGAAACGAAGGAACGCGTCATGCAAACGGATGGCTCGATTGCGCTCGAACGACCACAAGCCGTTCGCCGCGAAGGAAAAGGTGACGGCGACGAACCAGGCAGCGATGTTGGCCGGCACCGGCGGAACCCCGAGCTTGAGCAGCAGGAAAAAGCTGGCAAGGTCGATGGCCGTGTTCGCCAGTCCGACAATGGCGAAGCGGACGATCTTGCTGCCGGCCGAACGCTGGGGCCGATCGGCGTCGCTCATCTCTTGCCGTCCAAGATCTCGACGCCGGCGCGGGCCAGGCTGGCTCCGAACGCGTCCGATGCGAGGGCCGCGAATTCGACCTCGCGCACACCTTGCATCATGTCGCGCGCGCGCAGCGTCTCGTCGACATGGCCGGGATGACACATGAACAGCCCTCGCTCTGGCAACCCTTCGACGGCGGCCTGCAGAACCGCAGCGAACTTTTCCGGTTGCCGCCAGTCATAGATGCCGGCGAGCGGCTGGAAAACGGTGAAGCCCGCGCGCTGCATCGAGCGGTTGAACCCGGCGGCGAGCGCGGCAATCGCAGCGACTTTCGCTCCCGCGGCCAGCGTCGGGGCGCCGCGCAGGGCCGGCCTGTCGGCGCCTTCTGGAAACCGTGCGCACAGCCATGTGCGCACGACGGGAAGGAAATGCACATGCTGATGCCCGTCGACGAAATCGGGGCGGCGGCCAAGCGCCTCGACGAAGCGGCTGTACTGGGCGTCAAGCTCGGCATGGACATGGCGGGCGCCGATGCGGCCGCGCAGAACAGGCAAGGCCAGTGCGCGGA
>NZ_RZRK01000925.1:0-2252 GCF_003997835.1 Mesorhizobium sp. M7A.F.Ca.CA.004.12.1.1 | reverse complement strand
TTTCAGCACCGCGATCAGGCCGCGCCGCATGCGGTCCGCAGCGAAGGCGCCCGCCTTGCCCCTGACGATCAACACACCGCCGTTCATGCCGGCCAGTTCCCCGACGAGCGGCGCACCGAGGTGGTCGCCGGCATTGCCTGTTATCTCAAGCCTGCCGCCACGCATGCCGGAGCCGGCGTATGGACCCGCATTGCCTTCGATCGTGAGCTCCCCACCGCGCATGGCGCGCCCGGCCTGGGCGCCCGCATTGCCAACGAGGCGAACCGACCCACCCCGCATGCCTTGCGCCACAAGGTCAAGGCGCGTGCTTCCGCCTTCGAACACGATGTTTGTCGGATCGCTGCCGGCGACGCGAAAAATGTCGCCCACCTTCGATCCGTGTTTCGACATGCCGATCTGGATTCTTTCGACGTCGCGCCTTTCGATCCCGGCCAGCCGCTCCGGCGTCAGCGGCGATAGGTCAAGGCGCTCCGGCGGCTCGGCAACCAGGGTGAAGGTCAGCGCCTTCATGGCAGCATATCCTTCAGCGAGTAGATGAATTTCCCGAGCTTGCCGCCGTAATTGCCGGCGCTGATCCGAACCGCGCCTCTTTTCGGGCCGAGTTCTATGACAGCCTTGATGCCTGCCTTCATCGCGGCGGCAACTGCATCATTGGTTTCACCATCGATGACGATTTCCAGGACGGCGTTGATGTCGGGACCGAGCTCACTCGCGACGACACCGCGCAGCGTTGGCGCGTAGGCTTCGTTGGCCGAAGCGATCATGCCTTTGTATTTGCCACCTATCTTGGAACCCGAACGGGCAATGCCGCCCGGAAACGGCACGATGGCGCCAGGCACCATGCCGATCGCAGCGACCGCGGCCTCGGCAGCGGCCAAAGCGTTGGCGCTGTTTTGCGCCATGACAAAGAAATTGCCGCCACCGACAGCTTCCTTCGTCAGTCCGGTCGTTGCTTCGCACAGGAACTCGCCATCCATGACGGGAATACGCCAGAAATGCCTGTCGCCGATCTTCTTGGAGATTTGCCAGCCGTCGCCGAAATAACGCAGCGCCGAACCGAGCTTGAGCTCGGCGCTGCCTTGCAGCCCGGCAAAGCAGGCGGAACCCGGCGAGGTCAAAACGCACTGGCCGACACGATTGAGCAGTTGCTTCTGCAATTCGTCCGTTCCCATCGCGAAGATCATGACGCGGCAGCCCGGCCGGCCATCCGGTGTGGCCGAGGGCGGCAGGTCGATCTCGATTGCCGCTTCGCAGCCGCAACCGATCACCGAGGTGGCGAATCCGGTCATCGTGATCGCCGCCTGGCGAGCCCATTTCCGGCTCGGCGCGGTGATGACGATGGCGGTTGCGCGCATGCCGAAGGCTTCCGCGAAGGTATCGTCGATCGTCATCCCATTGACGCTCATGTTCGGCATGGCACCTCGCCGAATGGCTGTTCGCGCGCAATCGCGGAATCCGGAAAATTGAACCAGTCCAGCGACAGGCCGTAGCGCTGCTGGTGATAGTCCTCGAGCCGTCGCACCATTGCCTTGTCGACAGGCGGCTTGAGCCTCAATGCCTTGCCCCAGCGGTAATGGATGATTTCCCCATCTTGCACGACGAGATCGCCATCCTTGAAAACATACGCCGCCTGTCCGAGCATTTTCGCGATACTGCGGTCCCTGCGATAGACAGCGATGTCGGCTATTGCACCGGCGCCGAGATGGCCTCGATCCGTCAAGCCGAGCAGCTTGGCCGGCGCCGCGCGCGTCATGATGGCGATTTCCTCGAACGTGTATTCGCGGTCGATTGCGGCCAGGGTAGAGAGCGCCAGGGCGGATCGTGAAAGTCCAGCGGTCATTTCGGCGCGCGCTTCCCGGCTCATCAGCAGTTCGAACAGCGCCGGATAAGCCGTAAAAGGTGCACCGTTGGGATGATCGGTGGTGAAGAACACACGCCAGGGATCGTCGATCAGGAGAAAAAGCTCGAGCCCGATCGCCCACTGCATCGTGCCGTAGAAGTCCTTGCCATAACTGTAGGGCACGATGCCGCCGCCATTGCCGTCACCATCATGAATGACGGTCTTTTTCGGGTGCGCGCTGCCACGCGCCGAAAACTGCCGCATGACGTCGGAGGAGACCGTGACCGTCTGGCCGAACATGACCTGGCCGATATCGATGGTGACTTCCGGCGTCGCGTTGACCAGTTCGGCAAGCCGTGCGGCGGCGGAAGAAAACCCGCGTTTTCCTTCCGTGCCATAGCCATAGAACGGG
>NZ_RZRK01000924.1:0-2252 GCF_003997835.1 Mesorhizobium sp. M7A.F.Ca.CA.004.12.1.1 | reverse complement strand
TCCTCAGGACCCAGATCGCGCGCCACTACCGGCGATTTCAAGAGGTCGTTGATCCTGGCGAAATTGTCGAAGGAGGTGTCGAGCTTGAAGCGAAACTCCGGCATGAATTTCATCTGCCGCAGCGCGCCGGAGACACGGCCACGGATGAATTTCGCATGCTTGTTCAGCGCCTCGACCACCGCATCGGTATCCTTGGCGCCGAGTGGCGAAACGAAAGCGGTAGCGACCTTCAAATCGGGCGACATGCGCACTTCCGAGACCGACACCACGGTGTTCTCGATCAGCGGATCGATGATCTCGCCGCGCTGCAGGGTTTCGGACAGCGCATGGCGCACCTGTTCGGCGACGCGCAGCATGCGCTGGGATGGGCTGGATGTGGTTGGACGGGGCATTTTTCTCTATCCTGAAGCGTGAGGCGCGGGATGGGACCGTGCCGCATGTCTCATATGGGTCGTTCTCAATAGACCTCGGGCGGCGGCCTTTCGGCCACCGCCCGGTATGGACAAGTCACTCGAACTCAGAGTGTCCGGGTCACCATCTCGACGCGGAAGCACTCGATGACGTCGCCGACGCGCATGTCTTCGTAATTCTGGAAGGCCATGCCGCACTCCTGGCCGCCGGGGACTTCCGAAACTTCGTCCTTGAAGCGCTTCAGGGTCTTCAGCGTCCCTTCGTGGATGACGACGTTGTCACGGATCAGGCGCACACCCGCGCCACGCTCGACCTTGCCTTCGGTGACACGGCAGCCGGCGATCTTGCCGACCTTGGTGATGTCGAAGATCTCGAGGATCTGCGCGTTGCCGATGAAGGTCTCGCGACGCTCCGGCGACAGCAGGCCCGACAGAGCCGCCTTCACGTCATCCACGAGGTTGTAGATGATCGAGTAGTAGCGGATCTCGATGCCAGCCGCCGCTGCGGCGGCACGCGCCTGGACGTTGGCGCGGACGTTGAAGCCGATGATCGCGGCACCCGAAGTCTCCGCCAGCGACACGTCGCTTTCGGTGATGGCGCCGGCGCCGGCATGGACGATGCGCGCACGCACTTCGTCGGTGCCGAGTTTGTCGAGTGCGGCGTTGATCGCCTCGATCGAGCCCTGCACGTCGCCCTTGATGACCAGCGGGAATTCCTTCAGCCCGCTTGTCTGCAATTGCGACATCATCTGCTCAAGCGAACCGCGCTGGCCGGCATGCTTGGCAACCGCCTTCTCGCGCGCCAGCCGCTGGCGGTATTCGGTGATCTCGCGGGCACGGGCCTCGTTGTTGACCACGGCGAAGCGATCGCCGGCCTGCGGTGTGCCCTGCAAGCCAAGCACTTCCACCGGCATCGCCGGCGGCGCTTCCTTGATCTGCACGCCACGATCGTTGACCAGCGCACGCACCCGGCCCCATTCGTTGCCGGCAACAAGGATGTCGCCCGGCATCAGCGTGCCGGTCTGCACCAGCACGGTCGCGACGGGGCCACGGCCCTTGTCGAGCTGGGCTTCGATGACGACACCCTCGGCGGTACGATCCGGATTGGCCTTCAGGTCGAGAATTTCGGCCTGCAGCAGGATCGCCTCGAGCAGCTTGTCGAGATTGGTGCCCTTGGTCGCCGACACTTCGACGTCCAGAACTTCACCGCCCATGGATTCGACGAAAACCTCGTGGCGCAGCAGTTCGGAGCGCACTTTCTGCGGATCGGCATCATGCTTGTCGATCTTGTTGATCGCCACGATGATCGGAACGCCGGCCGCCTTGGCATGGCTGATCGATTCGATCGTCTGCGGCATGACGCTGTCGTCGGCGGCAACCACCAGGATGGCAATGTCGGTCGCCTGGGCGCCACGAGCACGCATCGCCGTGAAGGCGGCGTGGCCGGGCGTGTCGATGAAGGTGATCTTGTGACCGTTCTTCTCGACCTGGTAGGCGCCGATATGCTGGGTGATGCCGCCGGCTTCGCCGGAGACGACATTGGCGTTGCGGATCGCGTCGAGCAGCGAGGTCTTGCCATGATCGACGTGACCCATGATCGTCACGACCGGCGGACGCGAAACCAGGTCCTCGGCATTGTCGGCGATGTTGAACAGGCCTTCCTCGATGTCGGACTCGGCGACGCGGCGGACCGTGTGGCCGAATTCGGTAGCAACCAGCTCGGCCGTGTCGGCATCGATGACGTCGCCCGGCTTCAGGATCTGGCCCTGCTTCATGAAGAACTTGACCAGGTCGACCGCGCGCTCGGACATGCGTTGCGCCAGTTCCTGGATCGTAATGGTC
>NZ_RZRK01000923.1:0-2208 GCF_003997835.1 Mesorhizobium sp. M7A.F.Ca.CA.004.12.1.1 | reverse complement strand
GCACCACCGGCGGCAGGATCAGCTGCGACAGGAAGAAGAACGAGATGTCCTCGTTCTTGAACCAGGCGAAATGATAGCGATAGCGGGTGAGCCCGTAGGCGGCGAGGCTGCCGATGACGATGGCGAGGCTCGACGCACCGACCGAGGTGATCACCGAATTCATGAAGCGCTTGAGGAACTCCTCGCGCACCGTCGAGGTCTGGAAGATCGAGTCCGGCGACAGGCCGAGCGAGCGCCAGCCTTTCCAGTCCGGCTGAAAGTCGACGAAGGGGATGAGATGGCCCTGCGTGACGTCGACCGCGGTCTTGAACGAGGTTGTCACCGTCCAATAGATCGGGAACAGGCAGATGAACGCCCAGAAGGCCAGCGCGCCATAGATGAAAACGCGGCTGGCGAGGAAGCTCGCCGGCGAGCGGATCTCCGAGGCGACATATTCGGTGGTCTGAACGCTCATCGGGCTTAACTCACCCCCATCTTGCTTTAATTGACATTGCGGACAAAACGGTTGGCGAATTTCAACAGCCACGTGACGAACACGACGATGATCACCAGATAGGCCATCGCCAGCATGGTTCCGTAGCCGACATTCGAGCGGTCGCGATATTCGCGATAGATGAAGCTCGACACGGAATCGGTGGCGCCGCCGGGGCCGCCGGACGTCACGGTGATGATGATATCGGCAAGCTTCAACTTGAAGATGATGCGCAGGATCACCGCCGTCACCGACACCGGCAACATCAGCGGAAAAGTGACCTGCCAGAAGGTCTGCCACGCATTGGCGCCATCGACGCGTGCGGCTTCGAGCACCTCGCGCGACATCGCCTGCAGCCCGGCCAGCAGCATGATCATCATGAATGGGATGAAGGTCCAGGCATCCAGTATCATGATCGATATGCGCGCGATGATCGGGTCGGAGAAGAAGGCGGGATTTTCCCAGCCGAGATGGCGCGCCAGCGTTGCTGCCGGTCCGAACCGGTATTCCATCAGCGACTTGCCGATCATCCACGACACCGCGACCGGGGACAGCATCAGCGGCATCAGGAAGACGACGCGGAAGAATTTTCGCGCCCGGATTTGCGCGTTGAGCAGCAGCGCCAGGCCGAAGGCGATGACATATTCGACCGCCACCGCCAGCACATAGAGCACCATGTTGAACAGCGCGTTGCGGTAGTAGGGATCGGCCAGCATCTGCCAGAAATTGTCGAGCCCGTTGAACTTGCGGCCGCTGAACGAGCTGAGGTTCCAGTCGGTGAGGGCGATGTAGAAACCGAATAGCGTCGGGAAGATCACCATGGCGATGGTGAACAGCAGCGCCGGCAGCAGGAACAGGGCACGCTGGCCGTCTTCGCCGCGCGTCAGCACCTGGCCGACGCCGATCGCCACGCCCCACAGCACATAGGCATAGACGACGGGGCGCCAGGTCTCGAAGCCGATCGTATCGGCGCTGCCCTTGTAGAGGATCTCCAGCACGATCGTCGCCAGCAGGCCAAGCGTCGCAACGGCCATCAGCGTCCAGCCAAGGCGTTTGCGGCCTGGAGAGATCAGATCGGAAGGGCCGGCATCTGCCGGCCACTGGTTCGCGGTCGAAGTCTGGTCAGCCACAAATCTCGCCCGTTTGAAGGCTCTCGAAGAGCCGGAGCCGGTCTAAAGTGGTCCGGCGTTGCCGCCGGACCACGGTTCATAGGCCAGCCTACATGCCGAGCGAAGCTTTGTAGAGCTTGATCTGGTTGTCGCGGCCGATCTGATCGGTCAGCTTCTCCCAGGCCGCCGCGATGGCGTCGGCACCTTCTTGCGCCTTCATCTTGCCGGCGAAAGTGTTGGCCAGGATGTCCTCGGCGGCGCTGTAGTATTGGAAAATGCCGGGGATGCGTGGCTCGATCGCCGCGTTCGGATGGTTGTAGCTGTCTGATTCCGACTTGAGGTAGGAGGTGATGAAGGCCTCGTCGTAGCCGGCCGCCACCCATTCGGGAATGTCGAAATGCGAGTTGCGGTAGGGCTGGAAGCCCGACGGATACATCGCCGTCCAGATCGACAGGTCCTTGCCGCCGAGATGGGCGGCGGCGGACCATGCCGCCTTCTTCTTCTTTTCGTCGGCATCGACGCGGGCCATCACATAGACGCCCCAGCCGAGATAGGCGCAGTTGGGCGCATAGTTCGGGCCGCTGGCGAGCTTGTCCCAGGCGCCGGTCTTCGCATTGTAGACGTCGT
>NZ_RZRK01000922.1:0-2274 GCF_003997835.1 Mesorhizobium sp. M7A.F.Ca.CA.004.12.1.1 | reverse complement strand
AAGCAAGGAGCGCAGCGACGCGGCGCAGACCCCAGGATCCATGCCGCGACTTCAAAGCGCTGCTGCGGTGCAGAATTCTGCTCCGCTGCATTCCTCGACCAAGATCACGGCATGGATCCTCGGGTCTCCGCGACGTCGCTTCGCTCCTGCTCCGCCCGTGGATGACGAAGTTGGGAAGGCTCCGGTCAATCCCGAATGTCTACGATGATCCATCGAAACGAACGACGAAATCCGAGCTGCCAGCAGGCCTTCCAACGTGACAACCCCTGTGCACCTGTCAGGCGTCATTCTGGCCGCCACCCCACATGGCATCGATCTCATTCTTGCTCACGACCCGGCCAGCCTTGCCCGCTTTGGACCTCAAATCACCGGCGATTGCAGCCAGCCGTTCCGCCAGAGGCATACGGGCGTTTTTCAGTTCACTTTCAAGCGCTTCGATAACCGCTCTGGTCATGGAAACCTTGCGCTTGGCGGCAAGCTGGCGAGCCAGTTCGCGGGCAAGCGGATTCCTGATTCGAAGGTTCATGTGACCGACCTTGGCGACATTTGCCCCACAATCTATCATTTGTCGTAGCAGCGCCAGCGTGGTCCTTTCAGGCCCCGTAGAGCATCTCGTCCTGCAGCCGGCGCAAGGCGAACAGCCTTGTCGTCTGGTCGGGCGACGCATTGTCTGACGTCAGCAATTCGCCTTTCCTGACCGGTTTCAGCACCTTGCCGCCCTCGAGCAGGCCGACCGGCACGGCGCGCTGGGCACGGGCTTCGCCGACGGTCATCGTCCAGGAGCGGTAACAGGTCTCGCCGATCGCATCGAAGGTCTCGCCGGCGGCGAGATCCCGCTTGGCGACCGCACAGACTTCGGCAACGGGTTGCGGCAGCGGCACCATGTCGGGCTTGCCGAAAAGCATGATGCGGGCGGCGGTCAGCGGCACCTCCAGTGAGGTCAGATGATAGGGCCTAAACAGGCTGTAGTAGGGGCCGTGGCCGATATGCAGGTCGTCCATGCGCTCGATGATGCGCGGATGCGTCGCCTCGACGATGACGAACACGCCAGGCGCGACGCCCTTGCCGACCGTGTAGTCGACGACGCCTTTCCTGAGCAACAGACCGCCATCCTCGCGCGGGATCAGCACCTTGGCGAGGTCATCGCGGTCGGCCTTGGGGCCGTGCATGCCGGGCACGTCGGGCACCAGCCCGGTGGCGTTGGCGATGGCACACATCTCGACCATGGTCTTGGAACCGTCGACGAACTCGACCAGCATGCGCGGGTTCATGTTGCGGCGGATGGCTTCGGCGCGATAGTCGTCCGGTACGGCATCGTGGTTGAGCGGGTTGTTCTTGCCCTTGCCGGCCGAGACGATGGTCAGCCCGAGCGCCGACGCGAATTCGATCAGTTCCATGCAGCTCGACGGCTCGTCGCCCGCACCCACCGAATAGACGACGCCAAGCCGGTCGGCCTGCTGCTTGAGGTAGCAGCCGATGGTGACGTCGGCCTCGACGTTCATCATCACCAGATGCTTGCCGTGCTCCATCGCCATGAGGTCGAAATCGGCGGCGACGCCCGGCTTGCCGGTGGCGTCGATGACGACGTCGATCAGCGGATTGGTGACCAGCATCTCGTTCGAAGTGACGGCGATCTTGCCGCTCTCGATAGCGCCGGTGACTTTCGACGCGGTGTCGGCTTCGACGGCCATGGCTTCGTCGCCATAGGCGATACGGATGGCATCGCGCGCGGTGTGCGGGCGGCGCGTCGAGACGGCGCAGATCGAAATGCCTGGCATCAGCATGCCTTGGGTGACCAGATCGGTGCCCATTTCGCCCGAACCGATGACACCGATGCGCACCGGGCGGCCCTCGGCGGCACGCCTGGCGAGATCGCGGGCAAGGCCGGTCAGGGCGACGTTGGTCATGCAGGAATGTCCACAGCTTCGTGATTTGAGGTCGGATAGCAGGGAACGGGTTCTATTTGCCAACGAAACCCGGTCGCGACCGGCAATTTCCCGCGAAATCGTCTCGGAAGGGACGACCGCCGAGGCTCGATTGGCCGAAGCGCAACCAATTGACATCGCAGCTGACAACCCCAATAAAACATTCGTTTGTCAACAAAGGCAAATGTTCACCGACGCGACAGTCGGAAAGCATTCGCCTCTGGGGCAAATTGGGGAGTGTCTTTGCGCCGGGGCGTCAAAGGCTGGATGGAGCATCATTGCGAGGCGTCGAGCGAAGGCTCGCGGCTCCAGGGGAGGAAAAATGGATACTGTTCTCGCGGGCCTAAAA
>NZ_RZRK01000921.1:0-2276 GCF_003997835.1 Mesorhizobium sp. M7A.F.Ca.CA.004.12.1.1 | reverse complement strand
CGCCGGAAGCAATGGCGGCTACCGACAGTGCCGCGATTGGGACCTTGCCAGGCACACGCCCAGGCCCCACGCCGCTCGACGATCTTCGCCAGAAGATCCGGCCGGCGCCGCAGGACAGGCTTGCCAGGATGGTCGACCTCAACGAGGAGCGCACCGCGCAGATCCTGCGCAAATGGGCCGCCCAGGAAGTGGCGGTGTAAACCATGCCCTCCGTAGCCCTCTTCGACCTTCTGCCTGATTTCGGGACGCGCGCGCAACGTGCCGGCCAGTCGCGGGCAGCAATCGATCCCGAACACAAGCCCGAGACGCCGGCGCCGCAGGCCGATATCGGCACGCTGATCGCCGAGGCGGTTGCCCAGGCGGAGGCAGCGCTGGAGGTCCGCCTGTCGGCTGCGCATGACGCCGCGCTCGAAGCCGAACGCCAGGCCAATGCCGAGGAAGCAAGGATATTTCTCGAAAGCCTCGGCGACGATGTCGGCAAGGCGGTCTCGTTGCGCATCGATGCCATGGAGGCGCGCGTCACCGGACTTGTCGCCGCCACGGTCGCCCGCATCATCGGCGGCATCGTCAGCGACGATCTGCAGAAACGTTCGATCGAGGCATTGGCCGGCGCCATCCGCGAAGCGGTCGGCGATGCCGAAGCGGTGCGCATCGTCGTGCGCGGCCCGCTCTCGATGTTCGAAACACTGAAGGCGTCGCTCGGACCCCGCGCCGCCAATCTCGATTTTGTCGAGGCGCCAGGCTTCGACCTGACCGTCGCCATCGACGAGGCGGTGTTCGAGACGCGCATGGCCGAATGGTCGACGGTCCTCTCGGAGGTCCTGGCATGAGCGTCGCAGACGCCGACCACGGCCGCCACGAGATCATCATCGTGCGGCGCAGCCATGACGACCATGACGAGGCCCACCATGGCGGCGTCTGGAAGATCGCCTTCGCCGACTTCATGACGGCCATGATGTGCTTCTTCCTGGTCATGTGGCTGATCAACGCCGCCAACGAGCAGACCAAGGCAGCCGTCGCCAGCTACTTCAACCCGGTCAAGCTGGTCGACCGCAATTCGAGCCGCAAGGGCCTGGAGGATCTCGGCGACGGACCGCGCGCCATGGGGCTGACGGCAGACGATCCGCAAGAGGCGACCAGCAAAGCCGGACAGAACGGCAATGCCGGCGCGGGCGCGTCGGACCGCAAGCAGGACAAGCAGGAGCCGCAGCAGGCGGAACGCTCCGACGATCATCTCTTCGCCGACCCCTACGCGGTGCTTTCGGAAATCGCCGCGGATACCGGCGTCATGCAGAATGTCAGCCAGAAAGGCGACGGCGGCGTGCAGGCTGCCGGCCCGGCTACCGGCGCCTCCGGTGGCGCCTCCTACCGCGATCCCTTCGAGCCGGATTTCTGGTCGCAGCAGGTAGCGGCGCCCGGCGCCGAAGCCAGCGCCGAGCGCACGAAGATCGAGGGCGATCCGGCCAAGCCCGGCGACAAGACCGCCGAAACGAAAGTGCTCAAAGTCAAAGCCGTGCCGCCTGTCGCGGCCGCACCGCTTGAGCCGCTGGCCAAGGACGCGACCGGCAAGCAGGCCGCGAACCCTGCCACGGCAATGGCCGGCGAGACCAAACCGGACGGCACCACGGTCGCCGACGCAGCCAAGGCAGAGCCTGAGGCGCAAAAGGCCGCCAAGCCCGACATCGGCGAAAAGGCGCCAACCGCGGCTGCCGTCAAGGCAGCTGCCGACGTCAAGCGGCAGCTGGCCGATGCCTTCAAGCCCGGCGACAAGCTGCACGACGGCGTCTCGGTCGAAGCCACCGACAAGGGGATCGTCATCTCGATCACCGATCAGCTCGACTTCGGCATGTTCGAGGTCGGCTCGGCATTGCCGAGACGCGAACTGGTGCTGGCGATGGAGAAGATCGGCCGCATCGTCAACAGCCAGAAGGGCACCATCAGCATCAACGGCCACACCGATGCCCGGCCGTTCCGCGGCGACAGCTACGACAATTGGCGGCTGTCGACGGCGCGCGCGCATTCCGCCTACTACATGCTCGTGCGCGGCGGCGTCGACGAACGCCGCATCACCGAGGTCGCCGGCTTCGCCGACCGCCAGCCGAAAATAGCAGCCGATCCATTGGCGGCCGCGAACCGTCGCATCGAGATCCTGATGGCGACCGGCGGATGAAGCGAGCGGCCGTCACCCGCCGGTTGATTGGTTTGTTGCTGCTGGCCGGCGGACACCCGTCGGCCGGTTTCGCCCAGGACGCGCTGCAGCCGTATCAGCTGGTGCG
>NZ_RZRK01000920.1:0-2281 GCF_003997835.1 Mesorhizobium sp. M7A.F.Ca.CA.004.12.1.1 | reverse complement strand
GCCTTTTTTGTTTGGGATCGCATCGCCCCGATTTGTCTCATCCAAAGTGCGTTGCATATAATTCGCACCGCCTGCGCCTCCTGCTATTGTGATGTTTTGGCAACACTTTCTGAGCAACCCCTGCGCTGGAAGCCGGGCTGAGGAAATTGCCTATTTCCCGCCATAAACCCGGCGCACCTCGATCTGGTCTCGGGACACGCGCCAAAAGGCTCGGCGAGGGGGCAGCCGCTCCGCCCCATTTGCAGGGAAGATGGGGCAAGGAAGAGTATGGACGCCAAAGTCATCTCCAAGGCTAAGCTCCCTAGCCGCTATGTGACCGTCGGTCCGGCGCGTGCGCCGCATCGTTCCTATCTCTATGCCATGGGTTTGTCGGCGGCCGAGATTGCGCAGCCGCTGGTCGGGGTCGCCTCCTGCTGGAACGAGGCGGCGCCCTGCAACATCTCGCTGATGCGCCAGGCGCAGGTGGTCAAGAAGGGCGTCGCGTCCGCCAGCGGCACGCCGCGCGAATTCTGCACCATCACCGTCACCGACGGCATCGCCATGGGTCACCAGGGCATGAAGTCGTCGCTGGTGTCGCGCGAGGTCATCGCCGATTCGGTCGAACTCACCATGCGCGGCCATTGCTACGATGCGCTGGTCGGGCTCGCCGGCTGCGACAAGTCGCTGCCCGGCATGATGATGGCCATGGTGCGGCTCAACGTGCCGTCGATCTTCATCTATGGCGGTTCGATCCTGCCCGGCAGCTATCGCGGCCGCCAGATCACCGTGCAGGATGTGTTCGAGGCGGTTGGCCAGCATTCGGTAGGCACCATCGATGATGCCGAACTTCTCGAAATCGAGCAGGCGGCCTGCCCGTCGGCCGGCTCCTGCGGCGCCCAGTTCACCGCCAACACCATGGCCACCGTCGCCGAGGCGATCGGCCTGGCGCTGCCCTATTCCTGCGGCGCGCCGGCACCCTATGAAATGCGCGACCGGTTCAATTTCGCCTCCGGCGAAAAGATCATGGAGCTGATCGCGAAAAATATCCGGCCGCGCGACATCGTCACTCTGAAGGCGCTGGAGAATGCGGCGACCGTGGTCTCGGCCACCGGCGGTTCGACCAACGCGGCACTGCATCTGCCGGCGATCGCCCACGAGGCCGGCATCAAGTTCGACCTGTTCGACGTGGCCAAGATCTTCGAGAAGACGCCTTACATCGCCGACCTCAAGCCGGGCGGCAAATATGTCGCCAAGGACATGTTCGAGGCCGGCGGCATTCCGCTGCTGATGAAGACGCTGCTCGACCACGGCTATCTGCATGGCGACTGCATGACCGTGACTGGCCGCACTTTGGCCGAAAACATGCAGCACGTTGTCTGGAATGAGCATCAGGATGTGGTCCGCCCGGCCAACACACCCATTACCCAAACCGGCGGTGTCGTGGGCTTGAAGGGAAACCTTGCCCCCGAAGGCGCGATCGTGAAGGTCGCGGGCATGGCGGAGTTGAAGTTCTCCGGCCCGGCACGCTGCTTCGATTCGGAAGAGGAATGTTTCGAGGCGGTGACGCATCGCAACTACAGGGAAGGCGAGGTTCTCGTCATCCGCTACGAAGGGCCGCGCGGCGGCCCCGGCATGCGCGAGATGCTGTCGACGACGGCAGCGCTGTACGGCCAGGGCATGGGCGGCAAGGTGGCGCTGATCACCGACGGGCGCTTTTCGGGCGCGACGCGCGGCTTCTGCATCGGCCATGTCGGCCCCGAAGCAGCCGTGGGCGGCCCGATCGGACTGCTCAGGGATGGTGACGTGATCTCGATCGACGCGGTGAACGGCACGATCGACGTGGCGTTGTCCGATAGCGAACTGGCGGCGAGGGCAAAGACATGGAAGGCGCGCACGACCGACTATCAGTCGGGCGCGATATGGAAATATGCACAGACGGTAGGGCCGGCGCGCGATGGCGCGGTGACCCATCCGGGCGGTGCGAAAGAAACACACTGTTATGCGGACATCTGAGTTGTTGAGGTCGTCTGTCTTTTCGGCACTGGTCGTGGCCGCCACATTTGGCGCGACCTTTGGCGCCGTGGGCCAGGCCATGGCCTTCGACGACAAGGTGTTCGACGACAAGACCGGGGTGAAGCCGCAATCCAGCCCCTGGGCGGTCTTCCAGTTCGGCTTCTCCGCCTACAAGAACGGCCACAAGGAACAGGCTGCCGAGGCCTACAAATACGCTGCCGAAAACGGCCAGATCGGTGCCACCTGGAAGCTTGCCCGCATGTATGCCGAGGGCGACGGCGTGGCGCGC
>NZ_RZRK01000091.1:0-11621 GCF_003997835.1 Mesorhizobium sp. M7A.F.Ca.CA.004.12.1.1 | reverse complement strand
GTCTGCCATGACGGACGCATCTTTTGCCCAACTGGGCACGCGCCCGCTTCAGCGGTTTTCAGAACTTCATCAAGCCGGTCAACGACCCGACCTTCCCTCGAGGAGAGCTGCCTTGCCGGAAAGAGGCAAATCCCTTGTCTGGCTGGTTGTTCCCCTCCCGCCACGCTGTACATGGGAGGTTAGTCCATGGAGGACATTCACCCCTTCTTCGGCGCCAACGCTGCGAGCGGAGTGGCTAGCTCCGGCCAGGCCGCGGTCCGGTGGGTCTGAAGCTGCGGGTCGCTGGTCGTATTGTCCCAATCGACCGCGAGGAAGCGTTTGCCGGTTATTTTGTCGCCCTCGCTGGTCAAGAGCGCCAGAATCATCGGAGCCATCATCTCGGGGCGGATAAGCGTCTCGCGATCAAGGCCATCCCTATCGGGAACCATGGCCGTGTCTACCGGCCCGCCCGGCAACACGACGTTGACGGTGATGCCTGATTCATCGAGTTCGCGCGACAGCATCATCGACCATGCTTCGAGAGCCGCCTTTGACGGTCCGTAGGGGGAAAAGCCCGGCCGCATCATGGTCAAGTAGCTCGTGCTGACGTTAATGATGCGGCCCCATTTCTGCGGACGCAGGCGCGGAACGACCTGGCGCGACATGTTGAACGTGCCGCAGACATTGGTCAGCATGAATTTTTTCCACAGTTCTTCGCTGACGTCTTCGATCTGCAAGGGGAGAGTCTCGTAACGTGGGTGCACGGCGTTCATGCCGAGCGCGGCATTGTTGATGAGGACATGCAATCCACCGAAATGCTCTGCAGCAGCATCCACGCCCCGTTTGCAATTCGCCGGATCAGTGATGTCGACCTGCAAGGCAAGGAACTTGTCTTTCCCAACGCGCTGCTCAACCCGGCTCACACCATCCAGATTGATATCCATGCCAGCAACACGCACCCCTTCCTTGACAAGCGCTTCAGCAATGGCAAGGCCGATACCTGCACCGGCCCCCGTTATGATCGCAACCTTCCCCTTGAAATCCGAATACGGCATAAATCCTCCCAATTGCGTGGCTTAGTCCGTCGATCGGGAACGTTCCGATGACAACGGGCCAACTAGTCGCCCAGGAGGCGACGCAGTTCTGATAATGATACGACGGCGTTAGCCCCAGTCGCGATTGGGAAGTGATGCATCGTCTCGGACGATGCCACCAGCGCTCATCCTTGGCCACGGCGTCACTTGCCAATCGCGTCGGTCGACCGTCCGCAATTCGGATAGCTCCCATGCAACTCTGTCAAGACCTGCGCGACACCATTTTTGGAAGGACTCAATCGCTGGCTGAGATGCCTGACGCGCCGGTTTTTCCCTCCTACCCGAAGTCACTCCTGAAACGCTTCCTCGCGCTTCGAGCGTATGCTGGGCAACAGCACCAGGACCAACAGTATCGCGGCCAGAACGATCAGCATGAGGCTGCCGGGCCGGGTGAGGAACACGGTCGGGTCGCCACGGGAAAGCACCATTGCCCGCCGCAGGTTCTCCTCCAGCATCGGTCCCAGCACGAAGCCGAGCAGCAGCGGCGCTGGTTCGAAGTCGAGCTTGATCAGGATGTAGCCGACGAGGCCGAACAGGGCCATTGTGTAGATGCTGAACGAGTCGTTGTAGACGCTGTAAGCGCCGATGCAGCAAATCGCAACGATCGCCGGAGCGAGGTAGTGGTACGGCACCATCAGCATCCGCACCCATATGCCAATCAGAGGCAGGTTAAGCAGGACCAGCATCAGATTGCCGACCCACATCGAGGCGATCAGACCCCAGAACAGGGCCGGCTGCTCAGTGGCGACATTCGGGCCAGGTGTAATGCCCTGGATAACCAACGCGCCGATCATCATCGCCATTACCGGGTTGGAGGGGATGCCGAGCGTCAGCATCGGGATGAATGAGGTCTGCGCGCCGGCATTGTTGGCGCTTTCTGGCGCCGCGACCCCTTGAATAGCGCCCTTGCCGAACTGCGACCGGTTTTTCGAGACACGGCTCTCGACCGCATAGGCCGCGAACGATGCCAGGACTGCGCCACCGCCGGGCAAGATCCCAAGCACGGTGCCGATGCCAGTCCCTCGCAAGACCGGGGCTATGACGCTCTTGAGCTCCGCAGCCGTCAACATGAGTTTGCTCACCTTGCGAACAATTACGTTGCGCTTCTGCTCATGCTCGATGTTGAAGATGATCTCGTTGATACCGAATACGCCCATGCTGAGCGCGACGAAATCGAGCCCGTCGGCCAAGCTCGGTATGCCGAACGTGTATCGCAGCGTGCCGCTCTCGACATCGGTCCCGACCAGGCCAAGCAGCAGGCCCAGCACGATCATCGCGAACGCCTTGAGCAGCGAACCTGACGCAAGCGTAACTGATGCAACGAGGCCGAGCACCATCAGGGAGAAATACTCTGCCGGGCCGAACTTCAGCGCAAAGCCGGCCAGCACCGGAGCGAACAGCGCCAGGATGAGCGTTGCGACCGTTCCGGCGAAGAACGAACCCAGTGCCGCCACCGCCAACGCCTGACCCGCCCTGCCCTGCTTGGCCATCTCGTAGCCGTCAATCGCGGTCACGATCGAGCCGGCTTCGCCCGGCAGGTTGATCAGGATGGCGGTGGTGGAGCTTCCGTATTGCGCACCGTAGTAGATGCCGGCCAGCATTATCATCGCCGTGTCGGGCGACAGGCTGAAGGTCAGCGGCAGAAGCATGGCAATTGTTGCCACCGGCCCGAGACCCGGCAAGACCCCGACAGCTGTGCCTAGCAGGCAGCCGATGAAGCAGTACAGCAGGTTCCACGGGTTCAGTGCCGTCTGGAAACCAAGCTCAAGATTGGAAAAGAAGTCCATGAAAAATGTTCTTCAGCTGGTGATTTTCACGGGCTGGGGGAAGCCGAAGGCCACCAGTAACCGAAAGATAGCCATTGCCCGATGATCGGGATGGGCAATCCGAGCGCATAGACGAAAAGGAAGGCGCAGACGAGAGACAGCACGAGGGCTAGCGTGATGGAGGGGATCCACTTCGTGTAGCTGCTGGCCATGGTCGTCGCCAGAATGCAGAGCGCCAGCGAGATGAACAGGCCGAGCCCTTTGAGGGTTAGGGCGAAGACCATGATCGAGCCCAGGACGAGGACAAGCGCACGCCAAGGGATCGTCAGCGCCTCGCCTGCCCCGCTTTTTGAACGCAATGCGTTAACGATGATGGCAAGCCCCAGAACGACCATCAGCAGGCTCAGAACGATCGGAAAGTAGCCCGGCCCCATTCGCGAAGCGCTGCCGACCGTCAACCCGCGACCGAAGTAAAGGAACGCTGCACCGGTGGCGAGCACCAGCGTCCCACTGATCACGTCTCTCGGCTTTTCAAGTTGAGATGGCATCGTGAGGACCCGGTGCATAAATCATAGGCCGAAGCAGCAGGAGCCATGGTAGGTCAGAACCTGCCTGGTTCGGGGTGCTTGATGCCGCTTGGCGATATGGGGCGATTGGCGGATTTCGCATCGAAAATTCCAATCCGCGCGCAACGTTCATGCCAGACTTAGGGCGGCCCAAAACGAATGAGCCGCCCGCGACGAACCGTCAATCGGTAATCCGGATGTTCTGCTTTTCGGCGATGGTCTTGAACGTGTCGAGTTGCTTGACCACGAAATCCTTGAACTCAGCGCCGGCAAGCGGCGACGTATACAGGCCAGAGTCAGCCAGACGCTTTGCCACTTCCGGCTTGACCAAGGCGTCGGCGACGGCCTTGCTCAGCTTGTCGGTGACCTCCTTAGGCATGTTCGCGGGACCCATGAGGGCGAACCAGCCCGTGACGGTGGCGTCGCCGAGGCCGGCTTCGGCCAAAGTCGGCACATCCGGCACTACCGGTACGCGCTCGGGAGAGGTCACGGCCAGCAGCTTGATGGTGCCAGTGTTGAGATGGGCGGAGATGTCCTTCACCGTGCCGAACATGCCGTCGATCTGGCCTCCGACGAGGTCGGTCACAGCACCGGCAGCACCTTTGTAGGCGACGTGGGTGATGTCGATGCCTGCCGCCAGGGCCATACGCACACCCTCAATGTGCAGCGAACCGCCAACACCCGAAGAGCCGTAGTTGAACTTGCCGGGATTGGCCTTCGCGTATTCGACGAAATCTTTCATGGCGTTGAGCGGCAGCTTCGTGCTGACAGCGAACACCAGTGGAAACTCGACGACCCGGGAAATGAAGGTCAGGTCGTCCGGGATCTTGTAGGCCACGTCCGGCTTGACGGCCGGCAATATCGCAATCGCGTCGTTGTTGCCAAACAGAAGCGTATAGCCATCTGGATCCGCGCGCTTGACGGCATCAACGGCGATCGCCGAAGAGGCGCCGGGGCGGTTATTGACGATCACCGGCTGTCCGAGGCTGGTCGACAGTGACTCGGCGAGGACGCGGGCGGCGAAGTCGGTTGCGCCACCGGGGAGGTAGCCGACGATTACTTCGATCGGCTTGTTCGGATAGTCATCAGCCGCCTTGGCGCAGTTGGCGCCAGCGAGCGACAGCAGTACCAGCGACAGCGCTGCCAGCATGGCATGGGCTGATTTTTTGTAGGATCCAATCATTCTTCTCTCCCTTTTTATTGCTTCTTCGAGGCTTCCATCCCGCAGCGAGACTTTGCTAGCGTCACGTCCCAAAGGAACCGTAGACAGCGCACCCGAATTCCTGCCGCCAACTAAAAGCCCATCACCGTTCCTCTTGGCCTCCCGCGGCACTTCGCGACGGCATGGCCGACGGCGCAGTACGGCGACCTTATAAAAAGAAACGGCGCAAAAAGGTGAGTCGTAGATTCTTATGCCGGCATCGCACACTGCGAGGATAAGGCTTCTGCTCGGAGCCAGGTGCCGCGGTATGCTTTACCGATAGACGGCGGAGCGGAGAGAATATGGCAAAGCATGGTAGAGCGAGCCAGGCCCGGTTGCGCAGCCGCAAGCATTACGAATGAGGGTGAGCGAGGAACCGTTCCGCCTCGATGGCGGCCATGCAGCCGAGGCCGGCAGCGGTTACCGCCTGCCGATAGACATCGTCGCTTACATCGCCTGCCGCAAAGACGCCCGGAACGCTGGTGCGCGTCGATCCAGGCTCAACCCAGATGTAGCCACCGGGCTTCTGTCGGAGCTGGTCGCCAAAGACCCGGACGGACGGGCTGTGGCCGATCGCGACGAACAGCCCGTCGGCAGGCAGGTTCTGCACGGCACCCGTTCTGGCATGCCTGAGGCGAATGCCTTCGACGGAGAGCGCCGGTTCTTCGTTGCCCAGAACTTCATCCACTACATGCTCCCAGACGACCTCGATTTTCGTGTCGTTGAACAGTCGTTGCTGCAGGATTTTCTCCGCTCGCAAACTGGCACCACGGTGCACGAGCGTGACCTTAGACGCATATTTGCTGAGGAATAGCGCTTCCTCGGCCGCGGTGTTGCCCCCGCCAACCACCACGACGTGCTTGCGGATGAAGAATATGCCGTCGCATGTAGCGCAAGCGGAGACACCGAAGCCGCGGAAACGCTCTTCCGAAGGCAGGCCAAGCCACCTGGCCTGGGCGCCGGTCGCGATGATGAGCGCCTCGGTCTCGTAGCGCTTGCCGGACGACGTGATTACCCTGAACGGCCGCTCGCTGAGATCGGCGGTTTCGACATGGTCAGTGACGATAGTCGCCCCGCAGTGTTCCGCCTGTTTCTGCATCTGCTCCATGAGCCATGGGCCCTGGACGATGTCGGGGAATCCCGGATAGTTCTCGACATCCGTGGTTACCGTCAGCTGTCCACCAGGTTGCGGCCCACAGATCAGCACGGGATTGCACAGCGCGCGTGCCGCATAGATGGCGGCGGTGTAGCCCGCCGGCCCCGACCCGATAATGATGACCCGTGTGCTCATTCGTTCGCCCAAGATTGCTGGTGGGTTTGCCCGGCTCGACGGTATTGCCCGCCCGCCTCGGTTATCCGCTGCCTCGCGCCCGCTCCGAAAAGCAGCGGTCCGACGTAGCCATCAGCTGGCATGGCGGGAGAGGCCGTCGTTGGCAACCGGGGCGGCGCTATTCCCAGAGGGCGACCGGCATCGGCAGACCGTCATAGAGTTTCGCGTCGACAGTCTTGGAGAGAGGAATATCAAAGCCTTCGAGTACCGCCTGCAACTGGCGCGTATGCTGCGCCGAGTGCCAGGTCTGGCGCTCAAGTACCTCCCAGCCCGAACGCACGCCATAATAAGTCCGGACGGTCCATAGGCAGGCGCGGTCCTGCAAGCCATCCCACCAGCCCGTCAGGGTCGCGATCGATGCGTCGGCAAAAGCAAGGATGTCGGCATTGTTCTTCATGTCATCAGGCGCGGGAAGATTGACGTAGTGCGCCCAATCCTCGAATTCTCCCGCGACGTTGCGGACGAATACGTCAGGTATCTGGAAAATGTGATAGGCAAGGCCAAGGACCGTTCGCTCCAGGCGGTTCGGAATGGGATGGTGGCCGAGCTTGTCCACCGGAATCTCCACGATCAGTGATCTCGCTACCGCGAGAAATTCCTGCCAGCGCCGATGGAGCTCTTCAGGCGGCAGTCGCTCGACGCCGTCTCGCTTCCTGCCGACGAACTCGGCGACCTGGTCGAGCGACTGGGCGAAGGTGAACTTCTCGCCGCGCGATACGACAGGCAAAGACTTCGCGCCGAGCTTGGCGAGGTCGGCTGCGCCTTGCTCGTTCTCGAGCAGGTTCACGGATTCGAACGGCACGCCGAGACTGGTCAGGAACTCCTTCGTCTTGACGCAGGCCGAGCATCCAGGCACCCAGAAAACCCTGATCGGATCGGTGTACATGTATAAATCTCCTGCTCTTGAACCGAGAATCTTGAAATCCTTCGATTTGCGTGCGGCGCGGCGGACCACGCGACCCCAGTCGGGATCAGCCGGCAAACTGTAGCGTCCCCGGATTGTCTAAAGCGTCGTGGGCAGCAACTGAAGACGCCATTCGGGAAGGGGGGCATCGTGATCGGCGATGTGCCGGGCCGCGGCATCGTCGGGCACGATGCTTTCCTTCCCGTTTGCGACTTTCGATCATGGAAGCCTGCTTTTAAGAGAGGCCGAGACTGGCGCCACGTCCGCGTCGGCGCTCTCGTCTGAACCATGAAGGGGCAAAGAGAGCATTCAATGCCGAGCAGCCGGTCAAACGCTATCAGAGCGGGGCATGCTCCATTTGGCCCGGGGGTGTGCCGGCGAAGATGAGCTGGGCTCCTACCACCCGCCGCCTCCCGTAGGTTCTCACCACCAGACGGATGCGGGCGCCAACATTGAGGGATTGTGAATGCGACTTGCGGGAAAGACTGCGCTGATTACCGGCGGAACGAGCGGCATCGGGCTTGCTGCGGCGCGGACATTCGTCCGCGAAGGCGCGCGTGTGGCGCTCTGCGCACGCGACGGCAAGAAAGCCCAGGCGCTGGCAGCCGAGCTGGGTCCGGGTAGTGTCGGCGTCCACATGGACGTCTCCGACCTGGACTCCATCGCGGCTGGTGCGGTGCTTGCCTCGGAAGCGCTCGGAGGCATCGACATCGTCTTCGCCAATGCCGGCATCACCGTGTTCAAGCCGTTCGCCGACTGGACCGGCGAGGATTTCGATAAGCTTTTTGCTGTCAACACCAAGGGCCAGTTCTTCACGGTCCAAAAGGCAGCACCCTTCATGCGCGATTGCGGCGTGGTGATCCTGACGGGGTCGATCGCCGCCAAGACCGGTCAGCCCAATATGGCACTGTACGCGGCTTCGAAGGCTCCGGCCTTGGCCCTAGCCAAGGCGATTTCGGCAGACCTCTTGTCGCGCCGCATCCGTGTCTTCTGCCTGTCGCCAGGACCAACCAAGACCGCCGTGTTCACCAGCGAAGGACCGTTCGCCAACGGCGCCGAAAAGGCGCTGGCGACCGTTCAGGCACGCGTGCCGATCGGCCGCGCCGCCGATCCATCCGAGCAGGCGGAAGTGGCGCTTTTCCTCGCCTCCGACGCCTCGTCCTTCATGCTGGGCACCGAGATCGTCGTTGACGGGGGCAAGAGTCAGCTTTGAGATGACCGCTCGGCGGGCCTGTCCCTTGAAAGATATGCGGCATTGTTAGGAGCCAGCTAACTGCACTGGCTTCCAAGCCCCAGGGGCCCCCCGTGTTGCTTGAAGAGAAGTAGTTTGGACGGTCTGTTCGGATCGACGCCCGTTGCCGGGAGTCGGGTTGGATGCGCCCGTGGACGAGCGTCGGGAGGGGAAGCTGTCCACCCGACACGCCTTGGCCAGAATCGATGGTGAGCCGATCAACTCGGTGCGACAATCGCCAGTCATCGCGCGTTGCGATGACACCCTTCCCAACAAAGACTCCTTGGGGCGGACGTCACTACGTTAGAAAATGGCCCCGAACGTATCGGCGGGCGCCATGCTACTCACCGGCTGCGGCTGAGCATCACCGCCTTTGGTTGCTTGCTTCGTTTGATCTGCTTCCTATGGGAGAAAAATATGATGAGCTTAGGCCGGCCTCGCGCGGCTCTCACCATGCTGGACAAGATCTGGTCGCAGCACAGCATCCTCGACCGCGCGGACGGTGAGACGCTGCTCTATGTCGACCGGCATCTCATCCACGACGGTTATCAGCCAGCATTCGAGTTCCTGCGGGCGCGCGGCTTGCGCCCGAGAGCTCCTCATCAAATTTTCGGCACGCCCGACCACTACGTGCCGACTGACGTGCGTCAGGTTGCGCGCATTCCCAGCGCCGAGCGCCGCGGCATGGTCGAGTCGCTGATGGAGAACGCCAAGGAGCTCGGCTTCACCGTGTTTGAACTTGCCGACAGCCGGCAGGGCATCGTGCATGTCATCGGCCCCGAGCAGGGTATCAGCCAGCCGGGCATGACCATCGTTTGCGCCGACAGTCATACCTCGACGCACGGCGCGCTGGGCGCTCTGGCGTTCGGCGTCGGCATGACGCAGGCAACGCAGGTGTTGGCCACCCAAACGCTATGGCAGCGCAAACCGAAATCCATGCGGATTTCCGTCGAGGGCGAACTGGGCTTCGGCGTAAGCGCCAAGGACGTCATTCTCGCCATTATCCGTAAGATCGGCGCCGCTGGCGCGGTCGGCTATGTCATCGAATATGCCGGCTCCGCCATCCGTGATCTGACCATGGAAGGCCGCTTGACTGTCTGCAATATGTCGATCGAGGCCGGCGCGCGCGCCGGCATGATCGCGCCAGACCAGGTGACGTTCGACTATGTGAAGGGCCGGCCCTATTCGCCCTCGGGAGAAGCCTGGGACAAGGCGGTCGAGCGCTGGTCGCAGCTCGGCTCGGATCCCGACGCCGTGTTCGACAGGGAAGTCACACTCGACGCGGCCGAGATCGCGCCGATGGTAACCTGGGGCACGAGCCTTGAGGACGTCGCTCCAATCGACGCGCTAGTGCCAGACCCGGATCGCGCCAACACCGCCGAGCGCCGCGAAGCCATGTCGAAGGCGCTTACATATATGGGACTCGAACCCGGCACGTTGCTGGCTGAAATCCCGGTCGACCGGGTATTCATCGGCTCGTGCACCAATGGCCGGATCGAGGACTTGAGATCCGCCGCGGCGGTCGTCAAAGGCCGGACGGTCCATCCGAGAGTCGAAGCTTGGATCGTGCCTGGGTCTGGCCTGGTCAAGGCTCAGGCGGAGGCTGAGGGGCTGGACAGCATCTTCCTCCACGCCGGTTTCGAGTGGCGCGAGGCGGGCTGTTCGCTTTGCCTGGGAACCAATGGCGAGACCGTGGCTTCCGGCAAGCGCTGCGCCTCGACCTCAAATCGTAATTTCGTCGGCCGACAGGGTCGCGGCGCACGTACCCACTTGATGAGCCCGACCATGGCGGCCGCAGCCGCTATCACCGGCCACCTCACCGACGTTCGCCAGTTTCAGCGAGGAGAATGACCATGGAACCGTTCAAGTCGGTCACGGCGACCGCCGTTCCCTTTCCTGGCGTCAATGTCGATACCGACCAGATCCTGCCGGCGCGCTTCCTTTCGAAACCCCGCGCCGAGGGCTTTTCCCAATATCTCTTCCACGATCTGCGCTTCGACGACGGCGGCAAGGAGCGGGAAAATTTTGTACTCAACACGCCACCCTATCGCCACGGCGAGATCTTGGTTGGCGAAGATAATTTCGGTTGCGGCTCGTCGCGCGAAAATGCCGTCTGGGCGGTTGCGGATTATGGTTTCCGGGTTGTCGTCGCGCCGAGCTTTGGCGACATCTTCTTCTCCAACAGCTTGAAGAACGGTCTGCTGCCAGTGGTACTGAAACGCGACGCAATCAGCAGCATCATGATCCAGCTCAAGGAACAACAGGGGGCGACCATTGAGGTCGATCTCGCCGCACAGACTCTGACCGCCCCGAACGGAGCGGTCCATTCCTTCGAGATAGATGAGTTCTCCAAGCACTGCTTGCTAAACGGCATCGACGAACTCGACTACACGCTGTCACAGAAGGACCAAATCGATGCCTTCGAGAAGCGCCACGCGGCCGAGCAGGGCTGGACCGTTCCGGACTGATAAGCGCGAATGCCTTCATCGCCCAAATGGCAGGTTTGGCGTAGCAAGGAACTTGTTGTCTATCGGCCGCGACCTTCCGGCTTTTGCGGCCGCCACGACTGCCGACTACGTCTTTAGAACGTGAAGTCATGTCGAGGAGTGACCCCTAAAATGAAGTTGTTGCATTATGGCCCGTTGGGCCAGGAAAAGCCCGGAATGCTCGATAAGGACGGCCGCATCCGCGACCTATCTGGCAAGGTGGCCAACATTGCCGGTAGTACGTTGCTTCCGGAAAGTCTTGACGCACTACGCGCCATCGACCCGATGACCTTGCCCTTGATCGAAGGCAACCCGCGCCTCGGTGCCTGCGTTGCCGGCACCGGCAAGTTCATCTGCATCGGCCTGAATTATTCCGACCACGCCGCAGAGACGGGCGCGACGGTGCCGCCGGAGCCGATCATCTTCATGAAGGCCACGTCGGCCATTGTCGGCCCCAACGATCCGGTCGAAATCCCGCGTGGATCACTCAAGACCGACTGGGAAGTCGAGCTCGGCGTCGTCATCGGCAAGACGGCAAAATACGTGTCGGAGGCCGAGGCGATGGACTATGTCGCGGGCTATTGCGTCATCAATGACGTTTCCGAGCGCGCCTTCCAGGCTGAACGTCAGGGCCAGTGGACCAAGGGCAAGTCCTGCGATACGTTCGGACCGACCGGCCCGTGGCTGGTGACGGCCGACGAGATCGACGACCCGCAGAACCTCAAGATGCATCTCGAGGTCAACGGGCGCAAATTCCAGGACGGCTCGACCAAAACGATGATTTACGGCGTCCGCTATCTGGTGTCCTACCTGTCGCAGTTCATGAGCCTGCTGCCGGGAGACATCATCTCCACCGGCACCCCTCCTGGCGTCGGCCTAGGCCAGAAACCGAACATCTTCCTCAAGGCAGGCGACGTCGTTACGCTCGGCATCGAGGGCCTCGGCATGCAGCGTCAGGAGTTCTACCAAGGCTGACAGGGGCACACGCCCTGCACAGCGGCAACGGTTCGGGAAACTCGGCTACGACAACGTCGCGGTGCGCGCGGCGTCCGGCCAGCCCATGG
>NZ_RZRK01000919.1:0-2282 GCF_003997835.1 Mesorhizobium sp. M7A.F.Ca.CA.004.12.1.1 | reverse complement strand
CTGCATGAGCGCGTCGATGCAATTTTCCGCAAGGCCGGACTGAACCCCATTCAGGCCAGCGCCATTACAAGGGTCATCGTCGCGGCGGAACGCGATGCCTGCAAGTCGCATGGCATCTACCGGATCGAAGGCGCCCTGCGGACGATCAAGGCCGGAAAGGTGAGCCCACACGCGGTGCCCGAGTTGTTGCCTCAAGACGCTCCCGCCCTCGTCAAAGTGGATGCGAAGCATGGTTTCGCCAACCCAGCCTTCGAATTGGGTCTGCCGGTGCTGATCGAGCGGGCACGGTCGTGCGGCATTGCCGCACTCGCGATCAACGATGCGGTGCATTTTTCCGCCCTTTCGGTGGAGGTCGAAGCTTTGACACAGGCAGGCCTGACCGGCCTGGCCATGTGCCCGAGCTATGCCACCGTCGCTCCGACCGGTGGCAACGGACCATTGCTGGGCACCAATCCTTTTGCCTTTGGCTGGCCGCGAGAAGAGCAGCCTCCCTACGTTTTCGACTTCGCGACCTCGGTTGCCGCGCGCGGCGAGATCGAGCTCCACCGCCGGGCAGGCAAGAAGCTGCCGGAAGGCTGGGCCATGGATTCTGACGGCAGGCCAACGACGGACCCCGAAGCTGCCCTGGCGGGCGCCATGCTTCCCTTCGGCGGGCACAAGGGCTCGGCCATCGCGACGATGATCGAACTGCTCGCCGGGATCATGATCGGCGACCTGACCAGCCCCGAGGCGCTCGAGCTGCTTGGCACCACGACGCTTTATCCGTCGCACGGAGAGTTGGTCATCGCTTTCTCGCCGAAAGCCTTCGCCGCCGGCCGGCCCGGCAATCCGCTGGGCCGTGCTGAAGCGCTGTTCGAGGCGATCTTGGGCCAGGGTGCGCGCCTGCCCTCGCAAAGGCGGTTCCTAGCCCGCGAGACGTCGGAGCGCGACGGTATCGTCCTATCGCACCAGGAAATGGAACAACTCGATCGTTTTCTCGAACGGGGGCTCGACGCGGTCTGAATCGGTATCGCCAGGGCCAAGACCAATCACAGGAGGAGAAAAATGCGCTGGACGAAAACATTCACGGTCGTCGGCTGCCATGCCGAGGGCGAAGTCGGCAATGTGATCACCGGAGGCGTCAAGGACGTTCCGGGCAAGACCATGTTCGAAAAGAAGGAGTATCTCGAAGCGCATATGGACGACATTCGTGGGCTGCTCTTGTTCGAGCCGCGCGGTGCGCCCTACGTCAACGGCAACATCATCCTGCCGCCTTGCGATCCCTCGGCGGATCTCGGCTACGTCATAATTGAAAGCACGGAATACCCGCCCATGTCCGGCTCAAACACCATCTGCGTCGCCACAGTGGCGCTGGAGACGGGCATGGTGCCGATGAAGGAGCCTGAGACATTGCTGCGCATGGAAGCGCCGGCCGGCATGATCGAGGTGCGCTGTCTCTGCGAGAACGGCAAGGTGAAGCAGGTGGAGTTCACCAATGTACCGGCTTTTGCACTCCACCTCGACACGCATGTCGAGGTGGAAGGGCTCGGCACGATCACCGTCGACACCTCCTATGGCGGCATGACTTTCGCCCATGTCAATGCGCGCGCACTCGGCTTTTCCATAACACCCGACGAGGCCCACCAGATGTCGCTGATGGGCCAACGCATCAAGAAGGCGGTCAACGAACAGCTCAAGGTCGTGCATCCGGAGAACCCGAAGATCCGCGACGTGTCCAACGTGATTTTCGAAGGTCCGATCGAGCGCGTCGACGGGCGCGTGGAAAGCGTCAACGGCACGGTGTGCCTGCATGGCAGGCTCGACCGCTCACCGACAGGCACCGGCACCACCGGGCGGCTGGCGGTGATGTCGGCAAAGGGGCAGATCGTCAAGGGCGAGCTGTTCCGTAACAGATCGATCATCGGGACCCATTTCGATTCCCGCGTGATCGCCAATACGCGCCTCGGCGATCGCGACGCTGTCGTGGTCACCATCGCCGGACAAGCCTGGATCACCAGCATCGGCCAATATGGCCTCGACCCGACGGACCCTTATCCACGCGGGCATCGCCTCAGCGACGTCTGGTTCTGAAACGGACGCGGCCGTGCTCAGGCCGCGAACGCTCTGACCCTGACGCCGCTCGCCTCCAGCCGTCGCCGAACGCGCGCGGCGATGGCGACGGCTGCCGGCGTGTCGCTGTGGACGCAGATCGAATCGATCGGCGTCTGCAGCATCTGCCCGGAAAGCGTCTCGATGGCGCCTTGCTTGACCATCCGCACGACCCGTTCTGCCGCCTTCTCGGC
>NZ_RZRK01000918.1:0-2290 GCF_003997835.1 Mesorhizobium sp. M7A.F.Ca.CA.004.12.1.1 | reverse complement strand
TGTGGCTCTCGCCCGCGCCATCGTCACCAAGCCGCGCGTGCTGCTGCTCGACGAGCCATTGGGTGCGCTCGACAAGGCGTTGCGCGTCGACATGCAGATTGAGCTCAAGCGCATCCAGCGCGAGATCGGCATCACCACGATCTTCGTCACGCACGACCAGGAAGAAGCGCTGACGATGAGCGACCGCATCGGCATATTGCGCGACGGAAGGCTGGTGCAGGAGGGGCCGCCGGAGGAGATCTATAACAGGCCGAAGAGCGAGTTCGCTGCCACCTTCCTCGGCGACGCCAACATTTTTCGCGGCGATACGACGGGCGATGGCATCCGGCTGCCGGACGGCACGGCGATTGCCGCCGGCGCGGGTGCCAAGCTTGCCGCCGGCGCCAAGGCGAGCTGTGCCGTGCGCCCCGAACGCATCCGCATCGCCACGGATGCCGGAGCACCGGATGGCACTGCCAACATGCTCAAGGGGCAGGTTTCCAAGCGCATCTTCGCCGGCAACAACAGCACCTATTTCGTCGAGCGTGGCGGCCAGACGTTGAAGGTGATTGTACAGAACACGGGTGTCGACAGGCTGGCGGAAGGTCAGGACGTCGTTCTGCGCTGGTCGCCGGAGAGTACGGTGTTGATCGCGGCGGGGTAGGTAGAGCGGTTCGCCCCCCTCTGTCCTGCCGGACATCTCCCCCTCAAGGGGGGAGATAGGCAGCCTCAACGCCGCCACTCTTTCTTCAACACTGGAAATTTGCGAAAGCGGCAATGACAGCTAATCTCCCCCCTTGAGGGGGAGATGCCCGGCAGGGCAGAGGGGGGCGCTGTCCCTCCGTCCTTTCCGACAACGAGCCCGGAGCTGCGATGACGCTTAAATTGACCGCACAGGACCGATCCATGCTCGACGGCGAGCAGGGTCCGTCCGCCGCCGCTGCCATGAAAATCCTGGCCGCGTTTTCCAATGCGGTCGGGGCGGGCTGCCTGCTCGACATTGCCGGCGCCCATATCGATGGCTGTCTCTACCACGGCAAGGCCGGTCTCGATTTCGTCGAGCGGCTGGTCGAAGGCGGTGGCCGCGTTCAGGTGCCGACGACGCTGAATGTCGGTTCGTTCGATCTCATCCATCCCGGCATGGTCAAGATGCCCCTAGCGGAAGAGGTGCCGGCGCGGCGGCTGATGAAGGCGCATCTGGAACTCGGCTGCCAGGCGACCTTCACCTGCGCGCCCTACCAGACGCGCTTTCGGCCAAGCTTTGGCCAGCAGATCGCCTGGGGTGAGTCCAACGCCATCGTCTTTGCCAATTCGGTGATCGGCGCGCGCACCAACCGCTATGGCGATTTCATCGATCTGTGCTGCGCCATGACCGGCCGCGCGCCGGCCTGGGGCCTGCATCTGAGCGAGAACCGGCGCGGCCGGATCCTGTTCGAACTGGATGTTCCAGACGGCGAGCTGAGTGACAGCCTTTTCGTCGGCGTCGGGCTAATCATAGGGCAAGCGAGTGGCGACCGCGTTCCGGTGATTGCCGGTCTGCCGCGGCCGCGTGACGAGGACCAGCTGAAGGCGCTGGGTGCGGCGGCTGCAACGACGGGTGCTGTGGCGCTGTTCCATGCGGTCGGCATCACGCCCGAAGCCAGGATCCTCGATGAGGCGTTCCAGAGCCATGCGCCTGACGAGACGATCCGTATCACCCGCGCCGATATCGACCATGCGCTGGCCAAGCTGTCTGGCGTGTCCGATGGCGCGCCGCTGGCGGCCGTGTCGCTCGGCACTCCGCATTTTTCGCATGCGGAATGGATGCGGCTGTTGCCGTTGCTGCGCGAGGCAGCACCCGGAAGGCGCATCCCGATCTACGTCAACACTGGGCGTGCGACGTTGACGCGGCTGCAGGAGGAGGGCGCGCTTGATGGCATGGAGGCGTTCGGCCTGATTCCGGTCGCCGACACCTGCACCTATGTCACATCGATCCTGGAACGCCTCGACGGCGTGGTCATGACCAATTCCGGCAAATGGGCGCATTACGCGCCGGGCAATATCGGCGTGTCCGTCGCCTTCGCCGAGATGGAGGATTGCATCCGCTCTGCTGCTGCCGGGCATGTCGTGCGGAGCGCCTCATGACGCGACCGGTGGAACGAACCGGCATCTTCCAGTTGGCCGGCGAAGCCAGGGGCCAGGCGCTGGTGTATTCGCAACCGCTGAGCTTCTGGGGCGGCATCGATGCCGAGACGGGCGACATAACAGACCATTCGCATCCCGGTCTCGGCCAGAATGTCGCCGGCAGGATTTTGGTCATGCCGAGCGGGCG
>NZ_RZRK01000917.1:0-2300 GCF_003997835.1 Mesorhizobium sp. M7A.F.Ca.CA.004.12.1.1 | reverse complement strand
GTTGAGCAACGCGTTGAGCAGCGGCCAATCGGAGACAGCGTCCGAGCCGTCCTTCATGGATTCCGTTTCGCGGTTCGGCGAGGCGACCGAGCCGGAATCGAGGTGATCGCGGCCGATGACGACAGGCGCCTTCAGCTCACCCTTGGCCACCATCTCGTTGAAAGCGAGTCCGAGCCTGTGGCGGTCGCCAAGGCCGACCCAGCAGATGCGCGCCGGCAGGCCCTGGAAGGCGATGCGCTCGCGCGCCATGTCGAGCCAGTTGTGCAGATGGGTGTTGCCGGGCGTCAGTTCGCGCACCTTGGCGTCGGTCTTGTAGATATCCTCAGGATCGCCGGAAAGGGCTGCCCAGCGGAACGGCCCGATGCCGCGGCAGAACAGCGGACGGATATAGGCCGGCACGAAACCGGGGAAGGCAAAGGCGTTCTCGAACCCCTCCTCCTTGGCCACCTGGCGGATGTTGTTGCCGTAGTCGAGCGTCGGCACGCCGGCGTTCCAGAACGCCACCATCGCCTCGACATGTTCGCGCATCGAGGCGCGTGCCGCCTTCTCGACCGCCTTGGGGTCGCTGACGCGCTTCTCGCGCCACTCGGCCATCGTCCAGCCCTTCGGCAGGTAGCCGTTGATGGGATCATGCGCCGAGGTCTGATCGGTGACCATATCGGGGCGAATGCCACGCCTGAACATCTCCGGCACGATGTCGGCCGTATTGCCAAGCAGGCCGACCGACTTCGCCTCCCCGGCCTTGGTCCAGCGTTCGATCTTTTCCAGCGCCTCGTCGAGCGTGTCGGCGCGCTCGTCGACGTAGCGGGTGCGCAGGCGGAAATCGATCGAGTCCGGGTTGCATTCGATCGCCAGGCAGCAGGCGCCGGCCATGACGGCGGCGAGCGGCTGGGCGCCACCCATGCCGCCGAGACCGCCGGTCAGTATCCATTTTCCCTTGAGATTGCCGCCATAGTGCTGGCGGCCGGCCTCGACGAAGGTCTCGTAGGTGCCTTGCACGATGCCTTGCGTGCCGATGTAGATCCACGAGCCGGCCGTCATCTGGCCGTACATCATCAGGCCCTTCTTATCGAGCTCGTTGAACTTTTCCCAATTCGCCCAGTGCGGCACCAAATTGGAGTTGGCGATCAGCACGCGCGGGGCGTCCGGGTGGGTCCGGAACACGCCAACCGGCTTGCCGGACTGGACCAGCAAAGTCTCGTCATCGGCCAGCGTCCTCAAGGAGGCGACGATGCGGTCAAAGTCGTTCCAGGTGCGCGCCGCCCGGCCGATGCCGCCATAGACGACCAGCTCGTTGGGATTTTCGGCAACATCCGGGTCGAGATTGTTCATCAGCATGCGCAGCGGCGCTTCCGTCAGCCAGGAGCGCGCGCTGATTTCGGTGCCGCGCGGGCTGCGGACTTCGCGGATGTTGTGGCGAGGATTGTTCATGGCGTCACTCCATAAAAGGCCTGATGTCAGACGCGCGCCCAGGACGTCGCAGTCTCGAGGATTTTCCGCAGCGTGGCGCGGATCGGTGCGGCAAACTCGGCATCGTAAGGCACCGGCCAGTTGTCCGGCGTACCCTTGCCATCGGGCTCGCGCATATAGCCGCGATTGGAGAGTTCCATCTGCAGCGCATGCACGCCTTGTTGCGGCTGGCCGAAATGGCGTGTGATCCAGCCGCCCTTGAAGCGGCCGTTGATGACAAAGGTTTCACCGGTTTCGGCCATGATCTGGCCGACCATCGCCTGCAGCGTCGGATCGGCGCTCCTGCCGTCATTGGTGCCGAGGTTGAAAACCGGCAGCGTGCCTTCAAACAGGCGCGGCATCACTGAACGGATCGAGTGGCAGTCATAGAGGACGATCTTTTCGTGCAGGCCACGCAACCGGTCGATCTCGACCTGCAAGGCGGCATGGTAGGGCACGAAGAATTTCTCGCGACGCTCGTCGATCTCCGACGGCCCCGGTTCTTCGCCCTCGCGATAGAGCGGATCGCCATCGAAAGTCTCGGTCGGGCAAAGGCCGGTCGTCGCCTGGCCGGGGTAAAGCGAGGCGCCGGAGGGATCGCGGTTGACGTCGATGACGGTGCGCGAGATCGCGGTGTGCACCACCGTCGCCCCGAGGCCGGCAGCAAAGTCATAGAGATTATCGATCCACCAATCGCAGTCGCGGCGGCCGAGCCAGGGCGAGACCAGCCGATTCTCAAGGCCGGCGAGGTCGATGCCGGTGTGTGGGATCGACACCAGCAACGGGGCTGTGCCGGGCGTGACCGTCAGCCAGGGCGCGCTTGCCATCACATCGCTCCGGAAATCGACGGC